>JBEAVK010000083.1:0-2524 GCA_041160955.1 Bacteroidota bacterium | reverse complement strand
AAAAGTCGAAGAAGTAAAAACGGAGATTGGAGACGGAAAAATCAAAATCAGCTGGCCAAAGGATCGAAACGCCTTTTCCGGGTATTGGATTGAACGCTCAGAGGACAATGGAAACACCTGGGAAAAACTAACCGAAGAGGTCATCGTATTTATGAACGATGGCCCAATCCCCCCACGTAACGGTGATATGTTGCTCACTGCCGAAGTAGATCCGACAGACGGAGCGGCGGGGTATTATGTTTTTTTGGACAGCACTACCAACGATATTAATTATACCTATCGGCTGAGCGGGCAAACGCCTTTTGCCGATTTTACGGACTATACCTACGTGAAGGCCATGTCCACCGACCAAACGCCGCCGCCCGTGCCGCAAATAGAAAAGCACAGCGTGGATGAGAAAACGAATATTGCAACTTTGGTGTGGAATATGAATTTTGATGCGGATTTGATCGAAGATTTAGCCGGATTTAGCGTTTGGGAAACCCCAAACCCCGATAGTGCTTATGTCCAAATATCGGGGCAATTGCCGCCAGAAACCCGTTCTTTTCAGTCGCCCAAACCCCTCGAAAAAGATCGGATTCATTATTACATCCTGAAAGCCGTGGACAAAAAAGGGAATGAAACATCCACGTTCCCACTGTATATGCACGTCATAGACGAAATAGCACCGGCTGCTCCTTCCAATCCTGATTATGTAATTGACAGCACAGGCGTGGTTACTTTGGTCTGGGATCATAATACCGAAGCAGATTTGCTGGGTTATCGCGTTTATTTTACCAACAACCCCGATTACGAGTTGACCCAACTGACGGCTGCGCCGATTTCCCGCAATATGTATCAGGATACGATTGAAATTGTGACCCTCACAGAGAAAATATACTACACCATTCAGGCCGTAGACCGCAGTCATAACCGCTCCGAGTTTTCGGTGATGGTGGAAGTGAGAAAACCCGATGTGATTCCTCCGGTGGCACCAATACTGCATTATCCAGACATGAACGACAGCATGATTTACCTGACTTGGCGGCCCAGCAGCAGCGAGGATGTGGTTGGGCACATTTTGTACCGTCGGTCCTACCAAACGGGGGAAGATTGGACAGTTTTGGGCGAATTGGGCGGTCGAGACACCAGTTTTATGGATCAAACTGCCGCTGTAGAAGAAATGTATGAGTACAGTTTGCGCGCCAAAGACGATGCAGGTTTGCTTTCAGAATTTGCTTTTCCAGTCAAAGGCAGGCGTTGGTTTGAGGGCACTATCCTCAACGTAGAAAACCTTCAGGTAATGTACGACAGTACCGCAAAATCAATTCGCTTGGATTGGAAATTTTCGCCACCCCAATACGAAATATTCAAAAACGTGGACTATGTATATTATATCTATCGGTCTATTGGTACTGCGCCAGTGATTCGGTATAGAACCATTGAAAGCCAGTTGACCTCATTTAATGATTTAAAAATCAAAGCGGGTGAGCAATACAATTATGCGCTTATGGTTGTTTTTATGAATGGCAAATCAAGTGGGTTGAGCGAGCAGCGGTCTGTCATTGTAAAAAGCGAATAAAATATTTTCGATTCATTATTACTTCAGGGTAATTTTAATATTATTATTTTTATGAAAACTAATATACCATTCTTAGGTTTTCGCATACAAATTTTGGTGCTATTGGCTGTTTTGATGATGGGTTCATCTAGCCTGTTTGGTCAAATTCATATTTTTCCGGCTGCACCAAGGATTTGCCTCGGTGATACAGTATTATTGACGGTTGTAGCAGATGATCCGGGTAATATTCCCACCTCTTTCCAGTGGATTCCATCGGATAGCCTTAGCAATCCTAATGCGCAATCTACCCTTGCCTATCCCATTGATACGATTACGTATTTTGTTGAAACCAATGCAGGAGGAGCATCGGTAACGGTATATGTTATGGCACCACCCGCGACCAGTTTTACGGGGTTGGAGGATACCTACTATTGTGCCAATACGCCTCCCATTACACTCAATGGTACTCCATCCGGGGGTGAGTTTTTTACGAACGCTCCGAGTGGCTTATCTGGCAATATTTTGACACCCGCTACATTTCCAACGGGCGCACTTTATGATGTTTTCTATGCTATTATGTATGGTGACACCAGTATGTGTACAGATACAGTATCGAACCAGGTATATATTGGGGATGCTCCCAACGCTTCTTTTACCAGTTTATCCGCCTCTTATTGTTCCAATGAGCCCCCTATTACCTTAGTCCCTACAGAGGAAGGTGGTGTTTTTTCCATTGATCCGCCATCGGGTGGCCTATCGGGAAATACCGTAGATTTGAGTCTGCTCAATACGGGTGTTAACTATACGCTTACTTACCAGATTACAGCAGGCGACCCGCCATGCTCGGCCAGTAGTAGCCAAAGTTTCATCGTCAACGAACAGCCATTCGTCAGTTTTAGTGGTCTGCCAGGGGGGAGTCTTTGTAGCAATTTGGATCCCATTACCTTAACTGGATCACCCGCAGGTGGCACATTTTTTACCGAT
>JBEAVK010000454.1:0-11641 GCA_041160955.1 Bacteroidota bacterium | reverse complement strand
TCTAGTAAAATTCTTCATACGCTAAAGAAATTGTGAAATGATTTGAAAATTTTTGAAATTCAAAAAAAGGGTGAAAAATGATAACTATTGAAAAGCCATTAGTTAAGAGTTAAGAATATGTTTATTAAAATATTATAGGGTTATATGACGCTAAAAATTGTATTAGTTTGTAAATAATCGGATGCCAAAGGTAAGTTATAGAACTTGATTATTAAAGCAATTTTAAGCGTGGGTTGATTTTTTTTGTGCTTTGGACAGGTTTTGACACACGGATATAAATACCTAGTTCGCTTTGCGCAGAATTAAGTTTTGTAGGAATCATTTTTTTAACATCAACTCAATTTAATGTTTTTTTACGCGCTTAAAATATTTTACTTTATAAGGTTTGTACTTTTTTAAAAAAAACATTGCTTGCGCCGCCATTAACAAAAAAAAGAGGAACTCAAGTCATTAGCCCACCACTAAATCCATCATTTTCCAAATTGGCTTCTCCGTTCCATCGTACTGAATCACCAATTCGGATGGTGTCATTTCTAATTGCCGAGTCGTTGCAAAGTGCTCAAAATTGAAATGTAACGATAAAATTACAAACCGGAATTTGTGGTGGTTCAAACCACCTTGTTGGATAATCAGGTTGCGTTGTGCGTGATCCACTTCTCCCACATACTGCACTTTAGGGCGTATTTTGTGGAACAAATAATAGTCGATAGCAATGAACTCTTGTAGGATCTGATCTTCAGGAAAAACTTGTTGCGCGTACGTATATAATTTATCAAATACGTTGGTCAGCGCGTATTTGTGGTAGTCGTGGTCGGTTCCAAAATGGTGGCCAAGCCCCATTAAAAATTCAAAAATACTATATTTGGCCGTTACATATTGTAGGGTATAAGGTGCGCGTTTTTTGTTCCAATAAATTTCTAACGCGTTTTCCAATACTTCTATTTTTTGCAATTGCTCTTTGGAAAGGTAATTGCTTTCTATAATCTGGTAAGGCGGATTTGGGTCAAATACAAAACCATGTTGGTCGAGTTTATCGCGCATGGGTGTCCCTTTGAGGAATTTGAGGAAACCCAATTGCAATTCTGGCGGAAAGAGTTTGAACACTTCCTCAAAACTGTATTTTATATCGTCCCAATAATCCAAAGCAAGCCCCACAATAAGGTCGAGGTGCATTTCCACTTTATCTTGCAATTGCAGGATAATGCTTTTGGTTTTTTCAAAACTTTGCTTGCGGCTTACCTCTAAATTAGCGGCTTGATTCACCGTTTGAATCCCAATTTCAAAGCGAAATAGCCCTTTTGGTACCTTTTCTTGTATAAATTTGATAATATCGGGATGAAGAATATCCGCTGTGATCTCAAATTGGAATACATTGCCCGGACGGTGGTGTTCCAAAATAAACGTGAAAATATCAATCGTAAAATCGCGCTTTATATTAAACGTGCGATCCAAAAACTTAATGACCCTGCCATGTGTCATCAGGTGCAATAAATGCGCTTTAATGGTGGCATTGGGCAGGTAACGTACCTTATTATCCAGACTGGCTAAACAAAATTCGCACTTGTACGGGCACCCGCGCGAGGTTTCGATATAACATACTTTATTGTAGAGTTCCTCGGGCGGATCTTCGCGGTAAGGCAGTATATCGCGGTATTCCAGTAGGTCGAACATCGGTGCGGGAGCGGAGGTGAATATTTCGCCATTTTCTTTGCGCACCAGGCTGGTCACCTGCTCGATGTATGGATACGATTTGAGGAATTGACTAAAGGGCGTTTCGCCTTCGCCTGTAATGATATAATCTATTTGATCTTGGATAATAATGTCTTGCCAATCATAACTGACCTCGGGGCCGCCCAAGAGTATTTTAACGTCGGGATTAAGGGCTTTGATGCGTTTGGCCACTTCTAGCGTTTGGGTAATATTCCAAATATAGCAACTGAAAGCCACCAATTCATAGTCGGCACAGTAACGCGCTACGCCGTCTTTGTCTTCTTTAATGGTAAATTCTTTCCACGCTAAATCGGGATGTTCCTCGTGATTTAGTTCGTATAACAACCTGATTGCCAAGTTGATATGAATATATTTTGCGTTTAGCGTGGTTAAAAGAACCTTCATGTGTGTCGTTTAATATGGCGTGTTTTGACTTGCTACACGCGGGCAATGACTGCAAAGGTAGTTTATTTTGTGTTATGCGGTGTAATCATTCAAGTCGGTAATAGGGTTTTCTTATAAAAATTTCAAGTACAGCACACCGTGACATTAAATACACTGTAAAATAAATTTTTTATATACGTAGTGTGTTTTCCACCACAGCGTAGCGTCCACTTTTTCCACCACAAAAGTGCACAAAGAACACAAAGCGTAGAGTGATCGCTTCGCTCTTTTTTGAGTACACAAAGCGTAGAGTGATCGCTTTTTCTACCACTGAATAGCGTACGAGTGCACAAAGAACACAAAGCGTTGTGTACTCTAAAGTGTACGTAACGCTTTGTGTTCTAAAAAACAAGCGAAGCGCCTACGCTACGTCTTTGTGAACTTTGTAAACTTTTGTGGTGGAAAAAGTGTACGCTACGTTGTGGTAGGAAAGTACACTAAATGGATAAAAAAACTTATTTTACAATGTATTCAGGTCGGCTAAAAATCCTTTGCGATATTTTTCAATTTCGACCTGTCTTTATTGTGTTTTACACTTCTTCTGGCATCTCCGGGACGGATAAAGTATGTTTTTCGATGGAACCCAAGGGTATGATAATAGGTAAGTCCAAATGACGGTAGAATATAATAGTCGCGGCTGAGGAATACGGTGTAGAGGTCCATATTAATACTGAGTTTGTCTTTTCGTAGGAAATAAGGGGCAAATTGAGCGCCCAAATTATTGATCCATACAATATGGTTATTTGCAGGGAGTTCTGTTCCATCGGTAAAGATGCTCCTGAAATTTCCAAAACCCATACCTGCACCTGTGTAAACCCAATACGGAGAGTAATAATTGATTACGCCACCGATGATAAAACCCTTGGATTTGCGTTCGCTGGCGGGGTCGTAATCAAATTTTTTCTGGGCGTAAGCGGCTACTGCTTTATAGCCGAGGTCCGGATTTCCACCAAAAAAACTAGTGCGTTTCCTATGTTCTACTTCTATTTTATAACTGGTAATATTAACACCCCATTCGTAACCATAACCAAAATGTACACTATTGGTCACTAGATTGGGGTTATTAATCAGGTAAATTTTATCAACGTTTTTTAAAGATTTTGTACCCCTAATATGGTTAATATCGGGGTCATTTTGGATTAAAATATGCTTCAAATTAGGATAATTACGCCAATCTGGTATTTGTTTTAATTGTTCATTATCACTCAATACCAGTTTTTCCAGGTATTCGGAAGGTTTCCAATTGTCAATATTGGCAAGGCTATCGCAATTATTGACGGTGACTGCGGTAAGTTGGGTGGGCGGTGCAAAGTAAGTTAATCGCTTTAATTGATCAATACTGAGTGTTTGTAGCCTTGGTATATCGTTGAGTCCTTGTATTTCTTTGATGCCCATTCGGGCGAGTTTGAGCGTTTTGAGGTTGGTCAAGTTTGCAATATTAATGGAATCGTTGGTGAGATCGGCCATATCGACCAATTCGAGCAAGGGGTTATCTAATAATAGGTTATTTACACGGAGTTGTTGGCTTTTTTGGGTACTAAAATTGGTCAATTTCCGGCAACCCTCTACAAAGGTGAGCGCAGGGCAATTATTGATACTCAGATACTTCAAATCTTGTAATAAATTAAGATTATTCAACGCATACAAATTAGGATTATCTTTTACAATAATCTGCTGAATGTTTTTGATGCGCTCCCAATTTTTCAGGAAGCGAATATTGATACAATTTTCAAAGGAAACGGATGCCAATTGGTCAAATTTTGCCAATACCTCTGGAAACTCTTTAAAGTTAGATAAGTTATGGCGAAATCTAATGCCTTTTGCTTTGTTGTATGCTGCGAATGCGTTGGGCAGTGTCCACCAATTGCCATTCAATTCCAATATTTCAGTATTGAGCGGTGTTTTTTGAGAAAAATCGGCGTATAACTTGCTCACTTCCTGGATTTGGCGCAACCGTTCGTCTTCAAAAATAGATCCTTTATTGATCACCGTCAACAAGGTTTTTATGGAATCGTAATTCGTTTTTGCTAAAATTAGATCGCCCGACAAAAAGGCTTGCTCTGCTGCAATCCCCTTTTGGGAGCAGCGCACCAAATAGCCGAGCGTATCATTGGGCTTTAAAAAACGGGCCAATGCAAAATAGGTCAATGCGTTTTGGTAGTCCCTGGCTTGCGCACTGGTATCGTATTTGAAGTGTTCAAGCCCTGTTCTATAGAGGTATTTGTAGGTATTGGTATCGGGGAAAGTATTTTGGAGTTCGTTACTTTTTTGGAGTAGCATTCTGAGTGAATCTACGGCTGCTTCGGCAATACATTTTTGGTACTCCGTTTCTGCTTTTTGGCTTTCTAACAAACTATATTGCTGTTTAAGATTCTTTTGGGCTACGTTTGCTTTTTCTTGCTGTATTTTAGCCTCTTTGAGTGCTTTTTCTGCTTTTGTTTTCAGTCCGTCAATTTCAATAAATATATCAAGTATTCCAGTTTTGATTTGGTTGGCCTTTACGGTATCTCGATCGCCACAATCGGCGGCAGCGGCTTGATACTGGGTAATCGCCAATTGGTAATCGCCACGTTCTTTGGATTGACGTGCAATACGGAGTTTTTCATCGCAATTTTGTGCCGATGCCAGCAACGGAATAAGCATAAAAATGCAGCAATTTAGAATAGATTTCATCGTTTTTCCTCTAAAATTAATAAAATTTCGCTAAGCGGTGCTTTGATACGCTCCAAACTATCTATCTCATGTAATAAGTTCCGTTTTTTGGATTCCGACAAATAGAATTGAGCCGCCTTATCAAGATTGATTTGGTTATTTATTTTTTCTTTTTTAATTGCAATCACCAATTTGAGTGCCGCTTCTGCTTTGCGTTGTTGCTCTTTTGCGTCTTGTTCGTTTTTTTCAGCCGTGGCTTGTAGCGTTTTGGCTTTGTCACGTGCACGAAAGGCGAGTACCCCAAATACAGAAGCGAGTATCAAACCAAATATGGCTCCAAAAGCCAGCATCCTAGCGCGTTTTCTCCGGCGGTCGGCTTCTATACGCGCCAATCGTTCCTGCGCGGCCATTGCTTCGGCATCGGCGGCGCGTTGTTCGGCGGCAGCCTGTTGGGCACGTTGTTCGGCACGGGCCTCTATTTCAGCGGCTTTTTGACGGGTTTCACTTCTGGATTTGAGCAATGGTGCCAGTAATACATCGTGGCTTACTTCGTAGTGGATACGCCCGCCAATGGTTTCGCGACGGATCAGGAATTTGTCTTCCAGATAATCGAAAATATCCTGTGTCAGAGCCATGGCATGGTTGTTCGACATGGTTTCGCGCAGCAGATCCTTGTCGATACTCATCCGCCGAATATCGGACATATCTTGCCCGATTACCATTTCCTCTTCCAGTAGTGTATGGGCTATCTTTCGAGTGGCATTGTCTGGTAAATCGGACATTTTATCCTCGTAATATTGCTCATAAATTTGTTCAAAATTGGGCAAATCGGCTTCTTTTACGGCCACAGGTTGTACGCCTTTCGATTTTTTAGTTTTGGTAATCAGGTTTTGCTCAATCGTTTGGCATACCATCTGTAATTGGAACGCCTCTATTTGGCTTTGTGGTTCCAGTTCGGTGGTATTGGGGTTGGCTTTGCTCAGTTCCGATATGATTTTATGCAATGCCGATGGTTCATACACAAAAGGTTGTCGGAGCAAAAACATATCGCCACTCAATTGGGCTGGCCGAACAATAGCCGCTTCGGCCTGCGATTCGGAGAGGGCTTTGAGTTCGTATCTGGTTTGTAAAATAGCAGGCAATTCTTCGCGCATGCTGTTGAGCAAGTGCATGCGGTCGGATCGGATCGAAAAAATAGTATGCACCTCCAATGGGCGATGCAATTGGCTTTTTTCGGCACGATCTAGATCCGTCATAGCATCGCGGACGGACTGTGGGATTCGGGTATAAAGCAGTTCGGAGAGTTGCTCGCGGAACAGTACCTGCTCGTCGGATGGATAAGAGAAAAACTCTTCAAATTGATCGAAAATTAGAAAAACACGTTGTTTCGCGGCTAGATTACTTGTTTTAAAGGTACTCCAAAGGGTGTTTCCCAAGTTTTTCTGTTCAAAAAATGCCTGCAATTTGGTGTTAATGTCATTAGCGCCGCCCAGTTCTTTTAGTTTATTGATGAGCGTAGCACAAGGCATAACGGATTGTTTATCCTTACCGTATAGGTTAAATCGGATATAAATAGGGCAATTTTGTACGGCTACATCTTCACCAGTTTCCCCATCCACAACGATATATGGCTTGGCAAGCAGATCGGGTACTAAACCCGCTTTGAGCAGCGATGATTTGCCGTACCCAGATTTACCAAATAACAAAATCAATTGTTCGCGCTGGGTGAGATCCAATAAATCTATACGATCGCGGTCGCGGCCAAAGAACAGTGCGGCGTCGGAGGCTTCAAAAGGCTTTACGCCTGGATATCTGTGTAAAGCGCTCATTTTGAATCGGATATACTGCGGGTGAGTTGAATTACTGCGTCTGCAATTTGGTTAAGCGTAGTCAAATAATCTCGGCTGTCCATTTGCGCTTGTTTTTGCGTTAATAGATTGTACCTGCTGCTGAGTCCTGTGGCCATATCCTCGTTCTCGGTATTGCCTTTGGCATAATTGGAGAGGTTCGTAATAGCACGGGCGTATTGTGCATTTTGAATGTCTCGGATAATATTGGTTTCTTCGGGTCGCAATGGGTTTTCGAGTAGGGTACGCAGGAATGGCCGACTCGCATTTTTAGGATCGGGATCGACAAATTGCGCTGCATTTTGCATAAAAGTGGTCAAAAAATCACCTTTTTGAGTATCCCAAAAATCAATTTTAAACTGGTTGGCCAAAAACACGCGGGTATTATCGGACACCTTGTGTGGGCCTGCAAATTTGCGATAACCCGCTTTCCCACACAAAATACGCAACATGACTTGGGTATGCCATTTTTCAAAATTGAATCCAATAAAAACAAAGGTGCGTATTTTTTCCAATGCCGTCCGAAGCCCATCGGGCAAACCAGATGGACTCAACGACGAACCAATAAGCGAAAACAAATCTTCATAATCCAGCACCAATGATTCGTCTTCCAATACACTGCCTGCAATGTTATAAATAAGGGGTGCTTCGCGGGTAGGCGGTGCTACATCGTCGCTGGGGCGTTCGCCTTTGCGGTAATGCGAAAAACGATGGGTAACGCCGTATTTAAAGAAGGTATCGGATAGAAAAGTATCGGGATTGATGGATAAAATCAGGTGAAAAGGCAGTTGGGCAATGGTTTTGAGTATTTCCTCGTCGTAACCTGCGGTGAGTGGTAATCGGTGGCATTCGGTGCGCATCGACTGTGCTACATCCGATTTGACGGATTGTTCCTGCGGCGGAAACTGAAATAAACCATCTTCGGCATAATAATAATAGCCCTCTACCTCGTCTTTATACTGCTCATTGAGTTTGTTGCGCAGGTACATATTCATAGGCTTATTGTCGAAATGCATGATTTCGGGGCCAATGACTAATGCGCATTGTTCGTTTGCGATATAAGTGAGGATTTTATCGAAGGGAAACATATTCGGATGCGGGATATAAAACGGGTAATTGGGTTAATGTCGTTTTATTGAATTTTGTGAACATTGTTATTCATTAGGGCTTTGCAAAGGTATTGTATTTGTGATAATATTGTAGAAAACTGGATGTTTTTTATGGGAATGACAAAAAAAGGAGTATTCAGATCAGTATAACATACCGCCCAAATACTCCTATATCATTCCTTTATTTAATTCTCATTCCTTATCAACGCTGAATCATCAATATTTTTTGCTCTTGACTATCGCCATTATTGATTACACGTACAAAATAAGCACCCGAAGGCCATGCCGAAGTAGCAATGGTGACCGCTGTTTGCGCCACTGTTTGCTGAAAAACAAGCCTTCCCAAAGCATCGGTAATCCATATATCGCAGCCGGAGGCGGGTAACCCAACCCGCACTTCCGATGTAGCAGGATTAGGTGCTAACGTAAAATTACTACCCGTTTTTTGCCTGTGCATATTATTGCTTCTTTCACCTGCCCGTTCGCCAGCGCCGTTCACAAATGAACGCGCTGCTTGCACAAAAGCCCGACATTCTACTTCCCATGTATTCGGTATTTCCGGTTGCCACATTTTAGATAATGGATCAAAACCATCCGTTGCCGCATCCGTATCTTCTGCATAAATATCTTGCAGTCCTTCAAGAAAACGAGCGCGTATAGTAGTTGCTTCAAGCGTAGCAACCTCCATAGGGCAGTCTCGGATGCAATTGTTGTCGCCAACACATGCCTCTATGGCATCATTGCACTCACGGGGCATAGCAGAACCTGGGATGGTAACTACTGGAATACTTGTAAACCCTGCGGTACAAGTGCCACCATTAGCATTGGGGCGGCGTACATCAAAAGAGGCTAATGACAGTAACTGCGGCAGTGTTGCCGCTTCTATTATAGTGTAATTATTGATATTGTGTGCTCCAAAAAAATTATTGGTGGCCATGATAGAACTGCCGGGGTTCTTGGTGGGGAAACACATTGAAATATACCTATTGTCACCACCACTACCCACAAAACTACCCGGACGCACAAAATGGTTCGGATAAGGCCAAAACTGTGGTGTAGGATTGAGTTGTGACGGGTCAATTAGCAGCGTCATATCGGCACCACCTATCGCAAATTGGTTATCGATAAATTTGGTACAAGAGGCAATAATCACCCCCGATGCAGCATCACCCTCGGCGCATACGCCTGCTATACAATCGCGGATGGTGAGCATATTGGTCAGCAACAGGTTGGCGGGGAGGTGTGCCTC
Organism: Bacteroidota bacterium; assembly: GCA_041160955.1. Classification (GTDB taxonomy): domain Bacteria; phylum Bacteroidota; class Bacteroidia; order Chitinophagales; family Saprospiraceae; genus M3007. The sequence continues at coordinate 2,630 of JBEAVK010000454.1, read as the reverse complement.
ACCTACCACCCCTGTAATACTTCGACTGCCGATACCGATATTACAACCACTGATCGTGCCGCCGTCCACCCAAGCCTGAAAACCGCCGCGTACGCGCAGTCCTTCGGCCAGTCCAGCATCGCCAAGCATATCGCCAGCATTGAAATAGTGGGGTGCAGTAGAAGGCGAAGACAGGCCGCTGATGGTTGAATTGCGCAGAATAAGGCTGAAGTTTTGGTTAGAAAACAGCGCATAAGCACCATTCATAGTACTCGCATCCGTATTGGTAAAGGAGCAGCCTGTAAAATTTACCAGATTGCGCCTACTGACCAGCGCGCCATCACGGAAGTTACTAAACGTGCAACCGTTGGCCGTTACATTGCTATTACCTGCACTAGGAATAGCAGTATTGCTGATACTAATAGGGCGGTCTATCCCAACAAAGAGACAACTGCTTAGATACACATCCCCCGATCCTGTGGCGAAGAGACCTGTTCCGCTGCCATAAAATTTAAAATTGGAACAACTGGCCGCACTACTTCCTTTTATGCCTACACCTCCACCAACACACTCTACCGCTCCACGGTTCAAGAGTAAATCCTTGCCAACGGGTAAGGTAAGCGGGACTTCGGTACGCAAGCAGCGGTGGTAGGGCAAATGCCCGATCATCCTAAACCGGGTTGCATTAGCGCCAAATTCTATATCGCCTGCATAGTTGATATACCCAAAACCAGAAAAATTGAAATCACCATTGATGACCAATGTCCCCCGCATATCAATCTTGCCGTCTGTTTTATCTATCGTGACGATGGCACCTGAGTCGAGGATAAGACGTGCGCCAGCGTAGATCAATAGTGTGGAATTATTGGAAATGCGGAGCGTACCACCGGATTCAATATGGATGACTGCGTCTTTCATGGCGTGGAAAATACCTGTTTTATCCAATACATTTGGATCTCCGATTTGGAGAATACCGCCGTTTTTTACGGTGACGGTTCTATTACTTTCACAACCACCTCCCGTATATACTTGAAATAAAGGTAAGTCTGCCAATGGATCAGAAGCGCTCATATAGTTTGTACGCCCTTGCGTATTGACACTTAATTTACCACCATCGTAAATTACAACATCTGGCACTAATTTTCGTTTTTTCCCGTAATTATACTGAATACCCGCAGTCAGACTAATGTCAGGTACATTAATCCCTTGAAACCCTTCCTCCATTTGTTCTAAAATAAAAGCAACCATTCCCGAAGTAAGTTCTATATGCCGCAGGTTTTCGGCAGGTGCATATACAGCATCAAAAGGTGTATGTTCCATCACCCATGATTCATCATTTTGATCAAAGTCCTTTATAAGAAATTCATCCGTCATAGACCAATCAATATCTAACAAGCTAAGAGTAGGCATAAATGTAGTATATTTTTGGTTCACAACTACCTGAATTGCAGGATCTTGGTCATTTATTCCTTTCTCAATGGATAATAAATCACCTCGTGTGCATCCCGGGGAATTGTCGAAGGAAGGATATGCTTCTACTGCTTTAAGGCGTAAAATGAAGTATTCTGTGGGAGGTACATTAGAACCCACCCAGTTATCGAAATCAGTGGGGACTGCTGCTAGAAACAATGTATTGTCCTCGTAGGGTACTTCCTTAGTAGCGCACCCGCCCAAACCGGGTGCAGTATCGAATACTAATAGTTTGTCAATTCCTTCGTTACCTCCATTTAATGCTCGAGCTACAAACGAGAATACATGACCAGCATCATTACATGCTAGATTTCCTCCTATACCGCTAGGGTCAATATGATAACCCGCATTAAAATACTGGTCACCTGCGTTAAAAGGTAGTTGCTCCCCCGTAAATGTACCACATGAGATACCTACGTTTCGGGTGTTTTTAGGATAGCCCATACTTTGTATTTCACTCTTAAACGATGTACGGATTTCATTAGTCTTTGCAAAACCAAAATTAGGAGTCACGTTTTCTTCATAAAAGGTAAAACCTAAAGTAGGAGGAATTGAAAAATCCACTCGAAGTGTGGACATTTCCATGCTTACTCGGCCACTTGTTACAGCACCTTCTAGTGATTCCAGTACCATTTGACGTGCTGCAGGGGCATTCAATATATCCCAATTATCAGTACTGCCACCAGTTAGTGCAGTTAAAAACGCCGCTGCCTGTATGCCTAAAGGTATATTTGCACCACGCTGCGGTGAATCGAAGGAGATATAAGTATGGCATTTGTGTGGTATATTATTGGCCTCCATATAAGTAATGGCCCATTTGGCTACTTGTCCACCCATGCTTGCACCTAGTACGGCATTCATACAGGTTTCGGCATTACTGGGGTCGTCTATTGCACGCCGTGCATTTACCATCTCGATCAGTTTTACAAGTACCAATCCATTTTTCTGGATATAATCTGCACCCGATGCAAAGTCTAAAAAAATGATGTCGTAGCCAGCACCTAAAATAGTAGCCATAGAGGCAGGATAGTCCTTAAACTCTGATGGCAACTGATCTATTGGATTTATAGGGCCCGCATCATTACCAAGTGTTAGTACATCCCAACCAGTAGATCCATGACGAATTACCTGCCCATTATAAGTATAAGTATTGGAATTAAAGTCAAGGCCATCTACAAAAA
>JBEAVK010000410.1:0-32601 GCA_041160955.1 Bacteroidota bacterium | reverse complement strand
AATGACGGACTGCTTTTGGTGGCTTTAGAATTTGACCAAAATTATAAAATAGTACTCAGCATGACGGATGTATTGGGCAAGGTTATTTCCCAAAAAATGGTCGAAGGCCAGCGCATCAACTATACCGAAGATATTCGTCATTTGCCCTCAGGTACCTATTTTTTCCAAGTGCAGACCGAAAATGGTCAAATAACTAGAAAAATAGTAAAGAATTAAGAGGGTTTCTGTAATTTTGCAGTCTGTTTAAATATAGACCAGACTCGTGAAGTATCAGTCATTTTTTAAGTGTTACAGCATAAAAGACATACCGCAATGCATTGTTGCCATTGCTGTATGTCTTTTGTTATTTATACCCTTTCAAGGATTAGCACAAGGTGGTAAAATTATTTTTCAAGCCACCACGTCCAAAAAAGAAGTTGCAGCAGGCGGCTCACTACAGGTTAGTTTCAAATTGATTGGTAGTGTAGGTGGGGCATTGCGCGAACCCGATTTTGGGGGCTTCCGCACAGGAGGCATGCAGGAAGTATCGGGTATGCAAATTATCAATGGCGATGTACAGGGGCAACATACCTGGACGTTCAACTTGGTTGCTCCAGCGGCAGGTGATTACACCATACCAGAGGCCAAAGTGGTGGTGAATGGTAAAACTTATACCTCCAATCCCCTCAAAATAAAGGTAATTGCTGGATCAGCACGGAATGGCGGCTCTTCGCTAAGCCAGTTGCCCGCAGGTGCAGATCCAAAGGTTTTTGTAACCACAGAATTGAATACCTCCAATGTGTATCCCGGCCAACAGATTATTTGTACTGTAAATATCTATACCCAAATTAATTTATCGGGTATTGATATGGTGAGCTTGCCAAAACCCTCGCAAGGGAGTTTGAAAGAAATGGAGAAATACGATGCCCCGCAAACAGAGGAATATGTTGGCGGACAACGGTATGTAAAACAAGCAATTTATGCAGCCTCCTTTTTTTCGGAAACAGCCGGCACTGTCACCTTTAGCCCCGTAGAAATACGCACCGCTGTTGCCAGCAATAATATCCTCGCGCCGCGACAAATAGTAAGTTTGAAAGGACAAGCGGTCAATTTGACCGTAAAACCCCTCCCCCAACCGTCGCCCGCAGGATTTACAGGATTGGTAGGCAGTTACCAAGCCGAAATGCAGGCAACACAAGATAGTATCGGACTGGGAGAGGCGTTGGTGGTTAATTTGGATGTACGTGGCAATGGAAATCCTCAATTATTTGCACCACCCGTCATTCCTGCACCCGATGGATTGGAAACTTTTGAGCCTGCTATTAAAGGAGAGGAGTCCTTTGAAAATGGCCAAGAAGTGATCCATACGCAGTCCATTGAATATACTTTTTCGGCCAAAGCCGCGGGAGATTATACTTGTACACCTACTTTTGTTTGGTTCGATCCCGATAGCAATAAATATGTTACTTGGCAAAAACCAATTCGATTAAAAGTAGGCAATGGTATCGGGGGTAATACACACCTGCTGACAACCCCATTGCAAAATACGCGCTCTTTTTGGTCCAGCCCCAAAGGTATTGGCGCAATCGCCTTAATGGCTGCCGCTATATTAGGGCTTATTTATTTTCTATTAACCAGAAAAAAGAAAGCGCCAAAAGCACCCGAAGCAATCGTAGTTGAAGCACAAAAAGACCCAACTGTCCAACAGGATTATTTTACTCCCGAAGCCCCTGATAGATGGCAGCCTAAGCCTTTATCTATACCAGATCCAACGCCGCCAGCACCCGTTGTGCCGCCGCCAGTACCCGTTGTGCCGCCACCAGCACCCATTTACAAGCCCAACAATACTGATAATTGGTCAATATTAGCCGAAAAACTATACGATGGCACCGATCAAAAAACATTTTATGCCCTTTTGTACCAAAAAATAAAAGATGTTTTTGCTACAAAAGCCGGAATGCCCGTTCTGCAAGTAACCCCACCAACCATCATCCATTGGTTGACGCAAAAAGGCTATTCCCCCACACAGGTACAGGATATGGAATGGGCTTTGCGCACCTGTGAGCAGGTGATGTATGCTGCCCAAGACCATACAAGTGAGCGGGAACGCGCCCTTGAGGTATGCAGGGTCTGTTTGAGTTAAAAAAAATGAAAACACCACTCTCTTTCATTTTTTGTAAAAACATCCTTTAATATCAATACCCAAGTAGCGTTTATTCAAAAACTTGCTACATTTACACCGTTTTTGCCAAAAATACTATTCACAACGTACCATACTATGATCACTAAATTTACCCTCCCATTCAAAATCATTTTTTGTTTTGTTTGCTTTTCCCCCTTTTTACTCACTGCACAACAAGCAACCTTAAAAGGTACTATCACCGAAGCGGCAACAGGTGAAGCACTCCCGGGAGTCACGGTACGAGCGGGCGAAAGAGGGAGTTCTACGGACTTAAATGGTCAATATTCCTTTGTTCTAAATGCCGGATCCCACCAAATTACCGTTGCCTATACAGGGTATGAATCGCGTACAACTACGGTGCGCGTGGCGGCAGGAGAAACACAAGTCCTTGATATACAATTGGCTAATTCAGATAATTTACTCCAGCAAGCAACCGTTACTGCTGGTAAATTTGAAAAACCCTTGGGCGAGGTCACCGTTTCGATGGAAGTACTCAAACCTCGCTTGATCGAAAGTGTCAATAGTACTTCTGTTGATGAGGTATTGGTAAAAGTCCCCGGTGTGAATATTATTGATGGACAAGCCAATATCCGTGGAGGCGCAGGTTTTTCTTATGGTGCTGGTACACGTGTATTGATGCTTGTAGATGATATTCCCGCCCTTCAACCCGATGCTGGCTTGCCCAATTGGGACGATTTTCCAGTAGAAAACGTTGCGCAAATCGAAATAGTAAAAGGTGCTGCTTCTGCTTTATACGGTTCTTCGGCCATGAATGGTATTATCAATTTGAGGACAGGTTATGCCAAAGATAAACCCGAAACCAATATCGCTATTTTTGGGAAAGCGTGGGACGGCCCAGCAGATGAGCGGCGCCAATGGTGGGGCAACGATTCGGCTTTGATCCAGCAACCTGTAGAAACAGGTGTAAGTTTTGCACACCGCCGCAAAATGGGTAAATTGGATTTTGTGCTCGGTTCTTATGGACTATACCGCGATTCTTATAACAGAGACCACTATTCGAGGTATGTCCGCGTAACGCCTAATTTGCGTTACCGCGTCAACGATCGACTATCCATTGGCCTCAATACCAATTTCAACTTAGGGCGTAGTGGTAGTTTTTTCACTTGGGCCAATGATTCCACAGGTATGTACCTGCCCGGTAATGGTGCTATTTCTAAGACAAGAGGTCGTTTGCGCTTTCTGATTGACCCTTCTTTACAGTATTTTGATAAATCAGGCAATCGTCATAAAATTTTGACCCGCTATTTCTATATCCGAAATAATAACGATGGTAATCAAAGTAACAACAGTCAGATGTACTACGGAGAATACCAGTTCCAACGTCAAATATCGAGTATTGGACTTGTTCTTACTGCCGGGGCAGTCGGTATTTTTACCAATGTAAATGCAGAGATTTATGGCAATTCCAAATACGATACGCGTAATTTGGCGGGGTATGCTCAATTTGATTATAAACCGATAGATCGGCTCAATATTTCTGGCGGCGTACGTTGGGAGCAAAATTTACAACGCAGCCCCGAACTCATTCCACTCCTCGATGGCAAATTTGACACCATTCCTGGCGGTAAAACACTCGAGGCCAAGCCTGTGTTTCGGATAGGAGCCAATTACCGTATTGGACAGGCCACTTATCTCCGTTCTTCTTGGGGACAAGGTTACCGCTACCCTACTATTGCTGAGAAATTCGTGAATACTTCGTTCAGCGGTAATTCGGTAGAGCCCAATGGTAAACTCATTTCAGAAACAGGTTGGTCGGCCGAACTTGGTCTTAAACAAGGTTTTAAATTGGGCGAATGGCAGGGATTTGTCGATTTGGCAGCATTTGTGCAGGAATATACCAATATGATGGAATTTGTATTTGCACGCGCCACTTTAGGGCCAGGGGGTGTTGCCGCTGTATTCCAATCGCAAAATCAAGGTAATACACGGATTACTGGAGGCGAAGTATCGGTGATGGGACAAGGAAAGGTTGGGCCAGGTACATTATTTTTGTTAGCAGGTTTTACCGGTATAAATCCAAAATACAAGCGTTTTGACCGCGATGCTGGTTATACTGAATTGGGCGATATTACCCGTTATTGGGGTTCATCTGATACGCTGAACAATGTACTAAAATACCGTTTTCGCAATACCTTTAAATGGGATTCTGAATATGCATTGGGCAAATTTAGCATGGGCGTTTCTGTTCAATACAATAGCCACATGCAAGCCATTGATCGCGTATTTGAGGTATTTTTACCGGGGATCAAATCATTTAGAGACCAAAACAATAAAGGATTTACAATTTGCGATTTGCGCGCCTCTTATAAACTCGGTACCAACTTAAAAGTGAGTGCTATTGCGGGCAATATCTTTAATGTGGTCTATACATTGAGACCTGCTTTGGTGGAACCGCCAAGAAGTATTACGGTGCGACTAGATTGGAAAATGTAATTTTACCACAAAAAACACGTAAATTACTATTATTTATGCAAAAAATACTCATCATACTCACACTTTTATACTGTTCGTGCCAAAACCCCGCAACCGAACCAACGCAACCCACCGCAGATAGTAACACATCAAAACAATCTGCTGTGGACCGACAAGACGGGATACTTAATTTCCGCACCACCACCCTCAAAAAAGGAGACGAAATAATTGACTTGTGCAAAGTAGGTTTTGAAACAGGTACCCCTCTGTTTCCCGATCCACAAGACCAATACAAGCGCACATTCAATATCGAAAAAGGCGGCACTTATGTGGTCATCGTTACGGCAGGCAACACACGTACTACCTATATGCTACGCCAAGCAGATAAACAAGTCAAAGTACTCACCAGCAACCAATATCCATATTGCTTATCCAATATCGCCAATTTCCATGTCAACCCCGCAGGCGACGGTTTTCAGTATGATGGAGGCCGTTATACCGTATTCAATTTCGATGTAGTTCCCACAGGTGAAGGTTTTACTGGCGTAATTACTTGGGATAAATATAAAGAATACGGAATTGAGGTGCGGAAGCGGAGTGATGGGTAAATATTTTAAACAATTTATGTTAAAAATGTTTTGGTTTTAAAATATTTTGTAACTTTGCCCCAGTCCAAAAAAATAATAGTCCATAACTCAACCAGCCATTGTCAAAAATAATAAACATGCAAGAAGTTAAATATACCGAAGACGAGATCAAATCCCTAGACTGGCGCGAGCATATTCGTTTACGCCCGGGTATGTACATTGGCAAATTGGGCGATGGTGCCAGTGCCGATGATGGCATTTATGTATTACTCAAAGAAGTTATCGACAATTCCATTGATGAATACGCGATGGGCTATGGCCGACAAATAGACGTAGTGCTCAAAGAAGGCGAAATTATGGTACGCGATTTTGGCCGTGGTATTCCATTGGGCAAAGTCGTAGATGTCGTCTCCAAAATCAATACAGGTGCTAAATACGATTCCACCGCCTTTAAAAAATCGGTAGGTCTGAATGGCGTAGGTACTAAGGCCGTTAATGCACTCTCCGAGTTCTTTAAAGTAACTGCCGTGCGCGAAGGACAAATGAAATCGGCAGAATTTCAGTTTGGCAACCTCAAAAGCGAAAGCAAAGTAGAGCCTACCAAGGAAGAAAATGGTACAATTATCCATTTTAAACCCGATAACGGCCTATTCCGCAACTATCGGTACCTGCCCGAATACATGGAGCAGCAGTTGTGGAATTACGCCTACTTGAACGCTGGATTAAAAATCAACTTCAACGGAAAGCAGTTTTTATCCAAGCACGGTCTGCTCGATTTATTGCAGAAAAAAACCAATTCAGAAAATGTCCGCTACCCCATTATCCACCTTAAGGGCGAAGATGTAGAAATCGCCATGACCCACGGCGAACACTACGGCGAACAATATTATTCGTTTGTCAATGGCCAAAACACCACCCAAGGCGGTACCCACCTCAATGCTTTTAGAGAAGGACTGATCAAAGTAGTACGCGATCACTTCAAAAAGCAATTCGATGCCAAGGACATTCGCGAAAGTATCATTGTTGCAGTATCTGTACGGGTAGAAGACCCCGTTTTTGAAAGTCAAACCAAAACAAGGCTCGGCTCCGAACGTATGGCTCCGGATGGCCCCGCGATTCGGACATTTATGAACGATTTTTTGGCGCGTGAACTGGATAATTTTTTACATAAAAACCCAGAAGTATCCAAAGAACTCCTCAAACGGATCCAACAAAGCGAGCGCGAGCGCAAAGAAATTGCCGATGTAAAAAAGATCGCCAACGAACGCGCTAAAAAAGCAAATATCCACAACAAAAAACTCCGCGATTGCCGTTACCACCTCAACGAAAAATGCACCGAAGAACAGAAAATGGCCAGTACCATTTTTATCACCGAGGGCGATTCGGCCAGTGGATCATTGACCAAATCGCGCGATGTGGCCTCTCAAGCAGTATTTAGTTTGCGTGGTAAACCATTGAACTGTTACGGCTTAACCAAAAAGATCGTTTATCAAAATGAGGAGTTCAATTTGCTCCAACATGCACTCAATATCGAGGATTCGATGGACGACCTGCGCTACAACCGCGTGGTAGTTGCCACCGATGCCGACGTGGATGGTATGCACATCAGGTTGTTGTTATTGACTTTCTTTTTGCAGTTTTTCCCAGATTTGGTGCGCAATGGTCACTTGTTTATCCTCGATACACCGCTTTTCCGCGTGCGCGACAAACAACATACCCATTATTGTTATTCAGAAACGGAAAAACAGCAGGCGATCAAAAAATTACGCGGTAAACCCGAAATTACCCGATTTAAGGGTTTGGGCGAAATTAGCCCCAATGAGTTTAGCGCGTTTATCAACGAAAATATCCGCCTCGATCCCGTTATCCTCACCGAGGATATGAATATCGACCATGTGCTGGACTATTATATGGGCAAAAACACACCAGAACGACAGGATTTTATTATTGAAAACTTGCGCGTGGAATTGGATGTGATCGATACGCCAGAGGAAGAAGCACAGATTATGCCGGAAGTAGTGGAAGAGGAAGTATAAATGCTATTCCTGTACAAAAATAAAACCCATGGAGCGATACTAATCAACTCCATGGGTTTTGTATTTATATCTGGTGTATTAAAACACCTTATAATAACGCAACTACGCCGGCTTGCACACCTACTGCATTTGTTTTGCCTTTTACAGGCCCAATGCCTTTCCCTGCTACAAAGCGGCGGTACTGCGGCTCTACATAAGCCGACATTCGGTTGTTCAAACGACGCTCAAAACGAACCCCTGCTTCGGCAGACACATATATATTGTTTCCCGATTTTCCGCCTTCAAATAATCCATTGGATGTTGGAAGGCTAGGTTTGTCAGTAGGTAATGCCGAGGGGCCTGTTGGGTACTCAATTTCTTTATACGTATAATTTTTTTCAACAGCGATATTCGCAACGGTGCCTGCTACGGCGTGCACACTATTTTTCCCAAATCGAGCAATTCTGCGTGTTACTTTTACCGGTACGCTGACTATTGTGGCTTGTATTTGATCGTAAGATGTTCCCAATACGCGCCCAAAATCTTTATGAAAACCTACAATTTTGGTTTCTGAATCATACACTTGTGGTGTATATGCTAATCCTGTTTCTACGCCCCATTTCCCTTTGCGTTTGCCGACTTGCACGCCCACAGTTGCGGTGTTGAAATTCGTTTGATAATCATTGCTTCCTTTATATTGCTGGCGAGCAGCACCAACATGAGCCATGATGTATTTTGCACTGCGCTTATTATTTGTTGTGCTACTACTTTTTTCTTTTGGCATATAAATACCAGCCATAGGCGATACTTGATACTGACGATCAATTTGATCCAAATTAAGTGCTGCTAAAAGGGTCAATGGCCTTAAACCTTGCGGGATACGTTCGCCATCAGCACCAATAAGGGCTGTATTGATGGATTTTGGCGTGCCTTGCGCCTCCAAATTGGGTATTGTAGCAGCAAATACGGCTGCGTTATTTGCAGTAGTAGGCGTACTGTGCAGATGAGTGGAAACGACAGCCTGGGCCATTGGGCTTGTAGGAAGTACACCCACAATAGCTTGTGAAATCGTGCCTTTACCATGCTGGTGTTTTCGGGTAGAATTTCCAGCCATTGGCTCTTCTACTGGTGTTTCCTCTTGCGGAGGCATGTGGAACCAGCGGCTGCTATTATCAAAAATAGTTTGGAAATTCATAGCAATTAATAGGATAATGGCTGCTTCGGCTACTTTGTGGCGACGGATCAAATTGACCATGCCGCTCCGATCGAGGCGTTGCGCCATTTTATCCCAATTGGCTGGTTGGTAGGGCATTTCGATACCATCCAATGCCGAGCGCATGCGCTGGTCAAACGCCTGAAAATCGGGCGATGAGCCTGCTGCGGGCGGTATATCGGTTGGTGTTACCTGCTGATCCAATTTTGCACTCAGGGCATCCCAAGTACTTGGCTCATAAGGCATATCGACACCTTTTAATATTTCTGAAATTTTATTGTCGAAATTATTTTCGCTCATTTTATGCGTCAATTCAATGAGTTATGTAGTTTTTTCCGTAAAATTACGTATTTTACTACTCAAAATTCATTTTCTTAGTAATGAAATATTCCTGTAATTTGTTACGGGCTTTCACCAAATTACTTCTGGAGGTACTTTCTGTAATTTGTAGCGCATCCCCAATTTCTTTGTGGGAAAACCCTTCTACTACATACAAGTTAAATACCGCTCGATAGGCTGGTGATAGTGTTTGAACTGCGGCCAATATCTCCTGTTCGGTGAGGTTGCTCAGTACATCGGGACTATCTTCGTCCGATAATGTATAAGCCGTATCGATATCCTCTGTGCGGCGGCGTGCCTGTCTTCTGTAATAATCGATACATGTATTGACCATTATTGTTCTCATCCACGCGTTGAGCGCGGTGCCAGGACGATACTTAGCGATGTTTTGAAAGATTTTGATAAATCCCTCATGGAGCAAATCCAGTGCCTCGTCGCGGGAGCTGGCATAGCGCATGCATACACCAATCATCTTGCCGTAGTGATCTTCGTACAAGCGCTGTTGTGCCCATCGTTCTTCGCGTGCAAGTGCGGCAATAAAATCTTGCTCAACCCGTTCCAAATTTAATACGAAATCCATTTGTTGATTTTCGTTGGAAAATAATGATAAAATAGGAATGTAAAGTCTTCCTTAAGTTTTTCTGTATTGGGAAACGTTGAAAGCTGGCATGACGCTGCCTGCCTTCGGATAAAGGACGTATTTTTTTTAAAAAAGGTTGTGTTTGGGGTGGCTTAATTTGTTTGGGGGTATCTTTGTCCCTTGTTTTCTAGGGCTGCGCCCTAGGCTGGATATGTCGCCCCGTTGGGGCTGGGATTTGTTTAGGTCAGTTTTTGGGGGTTTATATTAAAGACTTTGCTTTATATTAATGATTTGTTTTTTATGCGTTATGTTTTTTTGGTTTTAATTGTTTTTTTTCCGATTTTGGGATTTGCTCAAACACCTACGTTGTCTAAGCAACCTCGTACGCTTTCTTTGGAATGGGCGGATACTTTGCATAAAAAACGTTTGCGGTCGTCTGCTGTTTTTGTGGGTGTGGCCTATCCTACGGCAATGATTGGCCTTTGGAATAGTTGGTATAAAGACTATCCTATTGGGCGTTTTCATTTATTTAACGATAATAAAGAATGGAATCAAATGGATAAAATAGGGCATGTTTTTTCTGCTTACCACGAAAATAGATTGGGTTACCACTTGGGCAGATGGTCGGGTATGTCGAATAATAAAGCAACTTGGGCAGGCGTTGGACTGGCGCAATTGGTGCAAACCTCTTTTGAAATATTTGATGGTTTTTCTACTGAGTGGGGATTTTCTGTGGGAGATATGGGCGCAAACATTTTGGGTTCTACCTTGTTTACTGCTCAACAAATTGCTTGGAAAGAACAACGCATTACACTAAAAATGAGTACAGCCCCTGATAAATATCCCAATACTGCATTGCTTCCTTATCAGGGCGTTGGGGCAGCAATAACCCTCCAGCAACGCTCCGACGAACTCTATGGGACAGGACTTGCTAGTGCTTTTCTGAAAAATTATAATGCACTCACTATTTGGACTTCGGTGAACCCCCGCTCCTTCGCTCCACAAGCAACTTGGATACCCAAATGGCTCAATATCGCAGTGGGTATGGGGAGCGATAATATGTTTGCGGGATTTGGATACGATTGGCAAGTGGACAAATCTTGTACCGGTCCAGATTGTCTTGCATATCGTGTTGACCAACAACTTTATCCCCGTTCGCGCCAATGGTATTTATCACTCGATATAGATATGACACGTATCAAAGTTAAAAATAGGGTATTGCGTACAGTATTGCACACATTTGGTGTATTCAAGATACCCGCACCTACTTTGGAATGGCACCAGCAGCGTGGCCTACAGTTTCATCCCATTTATTTTTAGTTTGACAATATAATCCCATAAAATACGTATATTTGCTCCCTTTTTTCACCAGCATAACGTTGGTAAGTAAATTAAATAACAAAAATGCACGAACTGCCCATAGTTGAAGCACCAGATACTCCCACATCCAATGGGAGACCCAAACGTCCCGAATGGTTAAAAGTACGCCTTCCAATGGGCGAAAATTACCGTATGGTGCGTAGTGTTGTGGACGATTTCAAACTACACACCATTTGCCAAAGCGGCAATTGCCCAAATATGGGCGAATGCTGGGGCGCGGGTACGGCCACTTTTATGATATTGGGTAATGTATGTACTCGATCCTGTTCCTTCTGTGCCGTCAAAACTGGTCGGCCAAACGAATATGACGAAGACGAACCGCGCCGCGTAGCAGAGGCCATTTGGCTGATGAAAGTAAAACACGCCGTACTTACCTCTGTCAACCGCGACGAACTCAAAGACCGTGGCGCAGAAATATGGTACCAAACCGTTCGCGCAGTAAAAGAACGCTGCCCCGAAACGACCATCGAAACGCTGATTCCCGATGTAAAAAACAACTGGGACGCCTTAATCCGTATGATTGAGGGCGGCCAAGAGGTAGTGAGCCATAACATGGAAACCGTTCCGCGCTTGTACCGCAAAGTACGACCGCAGGCTAAATGGGAGCGCAGTCTGGAACAAATCCAACGTATTAAAGACTATGGTAAGCGCACTAAAACCGGAATTATGGTCGGTTTAGGCGAAACAAAAGAAGAAATGTTCCAATCTATGGACGAACTTGTTGCCCATGGTTGCGATATTTTGACGATTGGCCAATACCTACAACCAACAAAAATGCACTTGGAAGTAGCCGAATTCGTACATCCAGACGTTTTTGCAGAATATAAAGAAGTGGGTTTGGCTAAAGGACTGTTATATGTGGAAAGTGGGCCACTGGTCCGGTCGAGTTACCACGCAGAAAGACATGTTTTTTAAAGAATAAAGTTAACATAAAAAAATGACAAATCATAAAGAAGAAGAAAGCCCAGTTGTTCCTGTTTCTAAATCAAACAACGGCGTAACCCTCAAAAAGTGGAGTAAAATGCGCGGCGAAAACTCTTGGACAATGTTCAAGGTGATGGCCGAGTTCGTAGATGGATTTGAGGTATTGAACAATATTGGCCCTTGTGTATCTATTTTTGGCTCTGCGCGTACCAAACCGGGTACACCATACTACGAAATGGCGGTAAAAGTAGCCTCTGCATTTGTGGAAGAAGGGTATGGCGTTATCACAGGCGGCGGCCCCGGCATCATGGAGGCTGGTAACAAAGGCGCTTGGATCAAAGGGGGCGAATCCGTAGGTTTGAATATTGACCTGCCTTTTGAACAACACCATAATCCATTTATCGCACCAGCACATAACCTGAAGCACCGCTATTTCTTTGTGCGTAAGGTGATGTTTGTCAAATATGCACAGGCATTTGTGGTATTGCCAGGCGGATTTGGTACGCTGGATGAATTATTTGAGGTACTCACTTTGGTACAAACGAAAAAAATTACCCGTGTGCCTATTGTTTTGGTCGGCAAAGAATTTTGGCAAGGACTCAGCGATTGGATCAAATCCACTATGCTCGAACGCCACCACAATGTAAACCCAGAAGATATGAATTTATTCCATATCACCGACGATACAGATGAGGCGGTACGCATCGTCAATGATTTCTACTCAGGGGAAAAACAAGAAAAACTGGCACCGAATTTCGACCTATAAACGATGCTGACTACCCTAGACAAATACCTGATAGGCAAGTACTTATCCACATTTTTTTTCTCTATCCTTATCTGCTCGATGATCTCTATGGCCATCGACTTTAGCGATAAGGTGCGCAGTTTTATTGAAAGCGGCTGCACCTTGAAAAATATTATGGTGGATTATTTTCCCGGTTTTGTGTTGCACATGATGGGATTACTCATGCCTATGTACGTTTTGATTACGGTAGTTTTTTTCACCTCGAGGTTGGCATTCAACTCCGAAATATTATCCATACTGAATGCTGGTGTGAGTTTTTGGCGGCTAATGCGGCCTTATCTTATTTCGGCTGCGCTGATTTGTCTTTTGCACCTTTTGTTAGGGCATTTTTTAATCCCTAAATTGAACCAAAAGCGCTTGTGGTTTGAACGCACATTTGTGTGGACGGATAAACAACAGGTAAAAACGAGCAATATCCACTTTATGATGACGCCTACCACCAAGGCATTTATCAAAGGTTACGACAATAAAGCGAAACGTATCAGCCTGTTGCGCATTGAAGAACTACAAGGCAGCAAGGTAAAATCTATACTTGAAGCAGATAATGTGGTTTGGAAGGAAGATGTTCAAAAGTGGAATTTACAGTCGTATTCGGTACGTACTTTTGATGGGCTAAAGGAGTATTATAAGCGATACAGTACACCTATTGATACTTCGATCAATCTCGCTCCTCAGGATTTTATTTTCTACCATAACCAAAACGAGGAAATGACTTCCACCGAACTCAGTACCGCCATAGATCGCGATCGCTCCCGTGGGTTTTCCAATACCCGCTTGTATTCTATTGAACTTTACCGCCGTTTTGCGGATGCATTTACCAATATTATCCTTACGGTAATTGGCCTCGCCGTAGCAGGCCGTAAAGTACGCGGTGGCATGGGGCTGCACCTAGCCATTGCCATTGGGATCGGTTTTACCTTTATTTTATTGCAAAAATTTGCTATTTCCTTTGCCTCTAGTGGTAATGTGCCTGTGCTGTTGGGAATGTGGTTGCCCAATATTATTTTTTCTGTGGTAGCGGGCTGGTTAGTTTTTAGAGCGCAGAAATAAAATAATCTACTACCTTTACCTCTGTTCTTTTACCAACTTATATTTATGTCCAAAGTACAATACCTTAAACACGCCTCGTTCGTGTTACTTTCCGCTCTTTTGGTGATTTCATGTATGAAATACGCCCAAAAAAAAGACCCAAACACCATTCGGCAAAATGCAGCAAATGCGCTTAAAAAGACCAAAGAAATAAAGGCGCAGTCCACATTAAAAGTAGATGAAGGGCTTCAATTGAGCCTTTGGGCAACCGATTCACTCGCTCCCGATCCCATTGCTATGTCTATCGACGACCAAGGGCGGGTCTATCTTACCCGTACCAACCGCCAGAAAAACTCCGAGTTCGATATCCGTGGCCACCGCGATTGGATGACACCCTCTACGGCTTTAAAAACAGTAGAAGATCGTCGCGCTTTCCTACGCCAAACCTTTGCAACCGAGCGCAGTAAAGAAAACGAATGGCTCAAGGACTTGAACTCCGATGGCGTACATGATTGGCGCGATTTGGCCGTAGAAAAAGAAGAGGTATGGCGTTTGGAAGACACCAATAAAGATGGTATTGCGGATGTATCCAAACGTATTGTCAACGATTTTAACGATGAAATCACTGATATTGCAGCGGGGATATTGGTACGCGAAAACGATGCTTTTTTAGCGGTGGCGCCAGATATTTGGCGTTTAGAAAATAAGAACAAAAAAGGTATTTACACCAAAAAAACGTCTATCAGCACTGGATATGGCGTGCATATCGGATTTAGCGGTCATAATTTGTCCGGTCTTGTAGAAGGGCCAGATGGTCGTATTTATTGGAATATTGGCGATATTGGTGCCACAGTAACTGATAAAAATGGGAAAATATGGGAAAATCCCAATTCTGGCTTTATTGCACGAAGTAATCCCGATGGCTCAGATTTTGAGATTTTTGCCACAGGTCTGCGCAATACCCATGAATTTGCTTTTGATGAATATGGCAACCTTATTTCCTGCGATAACGATAGCGACCAACCTGGAGAAAGTGAGCGATTGGTGCATATCGTGGAAGGCTCCGATGCCGGCTGGCGTTCCAATTGGCAATATGGCAAATACACCGATCCCAAAAACAACGAATATAGGGTGTGGATGGACGAAAAACTCCACGTGCCACATTGGGACGGACAAGCAGCGTATATCGTTCCGCCCATCCAAAATTTCCATAATGGGCCTACGGGTATGGTCTATAACCCGGGAACAGCACTAGGCTCGGCTTGGAAAAACAAGTTCTTTGTTGTTGAATTTGTAGGCAGCCCTTCTAGTTCGCCGATATGGGCATTTGGTCTAAAACCCAAAGGCGCATCCTTTGAACTGGATGGTGAAAAAAATATTTTGAGTGGTGTGCTGCCAACTGGTATTCACTTTGGCCCAGATGGCGCATTGTATGTAGCCGACTGGGTAACGGGTTGGGGTACAAAAGATTATGGCCGCGTTTGGAAATTGGATGTAACACCTGAAAAGAACGATCTAGCCGCAGTAAGGAAAGAAACGCAACGTCTAATGTTGCTCGATTATAGCAAACAAACACCCGAGCAACTCTATGCACATCTATTTAATGCTGACCTGCGTATCCGCAAAAAAGCGCAATTTGAATTGGTAAAAAGAGGTAGCATTGGACTCACAATGCTCAACAATGCCATGCAACAAAACGCCAATCAATTGGCACGTATCCACGGTATTTGGGGTATTGGGCAAATGATCCGTAATAAATCCGCAGATATTACGACGCTTACCCCGCTGTTGAGGGATCAAGACTCCGAAATTGTTGCGCAAGCAGCCAAAGCATTGGGCGATATTGGCGATGCATCTGTTGCGACTAATATTTTGCCATTACTCCAAAACACAAGCCTTCGTGTGCGTTTTTATGCTACAGAAGCACTTGGTCGCATGAAATACGCAGGCGCGATACAGCCGCTTATCAAATTATTGGAAACCAATAATGATAGCGACCTGTATATCCGCCATGCTTGTGTGTTGGCATTAACGCGGATTGGCAATGAATCCGCTATTGTGGATTTATCTGTGCATCCCAGCAAGGCAGTGCGTACGGCGGCGGTTTTGGTATTGCGCCGTATGAGCAGCCCGAATATCGCTCGTTTTTTGGCCGATAAAGAAGAGTATATTGTTACAGAAGCCGCTCGGGGTATCAATGATGATTTGTCTATCCCCACTGCATTACCGGCTTTGGCTGCTATATTGCAAAAAACAGGATTTACCTCAGAGCCACTGTTGCGGCGCGCTATTAACGCTGCTTTGCGCGTGGGCGGTGAAAAAGAATTGGATATGTTGCTCGCTTTTGCACAACGCACAGATATACCAGACAACATAAAAACAGAGGCATTGGCTACTTTGGGTACATGGGCCAGTCCGTCGGTATTGGATCGCGTTGATGGTCGCTACCGTGGTGTTGTAGAGCGTAACCCTGCTTTAATCCATTCAAAAATAAAACCTTTGATCGCCACTTTAACCACCACTACCAGTCCTGAGGTATTGGGCGCGGTGGCTGGCATGATGGCCAATTTGAATATTACTGAAGCAAGTGAGCCCTTGGCTAAAATATATGCCAGCACAACAGATACTAAAACAAAAAAAGCCCTTTTGCCTGCCTTAAACCAGTTGAAATACCCTAAAATGGAATCGCTGATTAAAAGTGGTATGGAAGATGCTGACGAAAACGTGCGCTCTACTGCCGTGAGTTTATTAGACGATTCTAATATCACCAAAGCAAGCCTGCCCAGTATGGTAGATGCTATTTTCACCAAAGGCAGTATCAAGGAGCAACAACAACTTTTGGTGGTGCTGGGTAAATTGGAACGCGACAAAACAATGGTGGTGTTACAACAATTGATTGGGCAAATGCGCGATAAAAAACTATCCCCAAGTGTTGGCTTGGAACTCAAGGAGGCGGTCGAAAAATCGGGATCGGCAGAACTCAAAGCGCAATTAGATGCTGCTTTACCTACTTCTACTTTATTGGACGAATATGCTGCTGTACTCTATGGCGGTAGTTTGGAAGAAGGCGAGGGTATTTTTTATTATAATGGTTCAGGGCAGTGTACCAAATGCCACGCCATTAATAACAGTGGTGGTATTGTAGGGCCTTCGTTGACGCATATTGGTAGCACGTTAAAGCGGGAGCAAATTATGGAAGCATTGGTAGAGCCCAGTGCACGTATCGCCCCAGGATATGGCAATGTTGCCCTAAAACTCAAAGATGGCCAAATGGTATATGGTGTATTAACAAAAGAATCAGATACTGCACTTACTATTACCACATCTGATGCGGAGCCACTTATTGTACCGCTTGCACGAATCGAAAGACGCGATAATTTACCATCAAGTATGCCTTCTATGCACGAAACTTTGAGCAAGCGGGAAATTCGGGATTTGGTAGCGTTTTTGGTAACTTTGAAGTAAGGACCACGCTACTAAATACCCTAAATGCGGTACAGTACTCAAGGTATAGGGCATTATATTTGTTATAGACAGGTTTATACATTGGATTTTGTCCAATGTATAACCATCTGGACGATCGCGAATGCTACATTTGCCCCAACCACCTTAGGAAGGATAAAATCTCTAACTTATTCTTTTATTGTTCCTTAATCCTTACATAATATCATTTTTTTTGACAATGACGAAAAGCCCGTACTTCTGGAGTTTACTTTTCTTATTTATTACGCCTGCATTATCTGCACAAACTGCTAAATGGGAATTTGGCGCAATGTTTTTATCTTCTAATTATATGGGAGATTTGGTGTCCACCCGTTATCCAACACTAAAAGGAGGCGAATGGGGAGGTGGCTTGTTTTTGCGCCGAGATTTGACGGAGCGTTTTTCCCTTAGGCTCAATGCTGCTTATGGGCAATTTAAAGGAGCAGATGCCAATTTTCCCGAGCAATTGGGCGTGCGTGGCTTTAGTTTCAATGGTAGCGCCACCGATCTTTCTTTGTTAGGTGAATGGGATTTATTGGGCAAACGTCGTTATAATAAAGGCAATTTTAAAAAAACCTTTTCGCCTTATGTGTTTGGAGGTCTTGGTCTTGGTTTTATTCAGCCTAACCCGGTATTTCCCGATGCCTCACGTAATTTACCCGTAGTCCAAGCAGATATAAACGCCGATTTTAGTAAAACAACATTTGTGCTGCCCTTTGGTGGCGGATTGCGTTACGACCTTTCCAAACGTACTACTCTAAGTGCAGAAATGGGACTTAGGATGACCTTTTCCGACTATGTAGATGGTATTAGTAAATCGGCTAGTCCCGATCATAATGACTGGTATGTATTTACGGGTATATCCCTATCCTATCGGTTTGGCAGATATGTCGATACCGATGGCGACCGTGTAGTAGATCGCTACGACAAATGTCCGACCATCCAAGGCGAACTGACGCTCAATGGCTGCCCCGATACCGATGGCGATGGTATTATTGATGAAAATGACCAATGCCCTTACCAACGTGGCGCAAGTGGCATGAACGGTTGCCCCGACAAAGATGCCGATGGTATTCCAGATAAGGACGACCGCTGCCCCGATATTGTCGGGCTTCGTGCCCTGAAAGGCTGTCCCGATGGCGATGGCGATGGTATTGCCGATATAGATGATGCTTGCCCCGATCAAATGGGTTTTGACTATACAAAAGGCTGCCCCGATACCGACCGCGATTCGATCGCTGATGCCTTGGATAAATGTCCTACGGAAAAGGGTTTGGTCGTCAATCAAGGCTGCCCTGATAAAGATACAGACCGCGATGGTGTAGTCGATCGACTTGATGAATGCCCTGATAAAATTGGTCTTATTGTTTTCAACGGCTGCCCAGATACCGATGGCGATGGTTTGATCGATCGCCTTGATCTTTGCCCCGATAAAGCAGGATTGAGTATTTACGATGGCTGCCCCGATAGCGATGGCGATGGCATACCCGATAAAGAAGATATGTGTCCCACCGAAGCAGGTGTTAAAAACATGAAAGGTTGTCCTGAAGCGAAACAAGATGAATTGAAAATTTTGGAAAAAGCCTTAACGGGTGTGCAGTTTGATCCAGCAAAAGCTACGCTCAAGAAAGTTTCTTTCCCAATTTTGGATAAAGTAGCCGATTTGCTCAAAAAATACCCAAATTATGACCTATCCATAGTAGGGCATACAGATAGCGATGGCGATAATGCCAAAAATAAAACACTCTCAGAAGGACGCGCTAAGGCTTGTTTGGACTATTTGGCAACTAAAGGCGTGGCAGCAACTCGGATGAAATCTGCTGGTTTCGGAGAAGAAAAACCATTAGTACCCAATACCTCTAAAGCGAATAAAGCACAAAACAGACGTGTCGAATTTGAGTTAGTACAACCAAAATAATTCCCCCTTTCAATATGTATTCGATTAAATTACCGTTGTTGGCACTGCTATTTCCATGGATGCTTCAGGCTCAATCGTATCAATATTCATGTACCATAAAGGATGTAAAAAAGCCGGAAATGGTATATTTTGGATATTGGTACACAGGAGTGCCCTATTTTTTGGATTCAGTTAAGGTGGATAGTGTACAGCCCGTAGCACAGTTTAAGGGGAAAAAAGCCCTTGATACTGGTTTGTACTTTTTTTACCATAACGGTCAAAAAACACTGCTGGAATTTATTGTGAATAACGAGTTCGATCTACGTTTTACTACCTCTATGCTTGCATTAGCAGATAGCTTTTCGGTGGAAAAATCGGTAGAAAATGAACCTTATTTTTATTGGCGCACCTTCAAACGCAGTAGAGAAGCACGCATTGAAACAGCCCGCAATATGTTAGATATGTTGCGCAGGGCTACCCGCGATAGAGAAGTATTAGACGAGCAAGCAACAACGATTCGCACATTAAGAGCGGAAATAGATGCCAATACGCGCAAACAATTGATAAAGTACCCCAATTTATTTTTTCCAAAATTGGTCAATAGCGAACTACCCGCCACTGTTCCCGCTACTATTGAAACACTTTTAGCCGATGGCTCGCTCAATCCGGAGTATATGCAGTATTTTAGGAACCACTTTTGGGACAATTATGATTTTACGGATACGAGATTGCTCAGAAGTCCTGCATTAGCCCGAAAAACCGATGATTGGATGCAAATACAAGGCGCAGTATTGGACTCCGTAAAGTCAAGTTTATCTTTTGCCATTAAAAAAGCAAGTGTCCAGCAAGAGTCAAAAAACAAACTGTTACAGTTGATGTTGGAGCGTTTTGATAAACCTTCTTATGGAGGCAACGAAACAATGTTGGTTTATTTGTTCGATCAATTTATGCCCACAGCCCAATCCGTAGGTATTGATACGGCTGCTTGGATGCGGATGGAGTATAAAGCAAACAGTTATAGGGGGACATTACCGGGAAGAATTGCGCCTGAAATTAAACTAAAAGACACAACTGGAGCCGAAATTTCGCTGTATAATTTTAAAGCAAAATATACCCTGCTCTATTTTTTTAGCCCATTATGTGCACATTGTAAGGAGGCTACGCCTGGTATTTACGCCATGACACTCCCGTATGCAGATAAAGGTATCCGGGTATTTGCGGTAACGACCGACGGGCGATTTGATTATTGGAAGAATTATGTTGCTACCAATACTCCGCAATGGACTTGTGTAGCGGATGAAAATGAGCCCTCCACAGTAGAAAAAATGTACGCCACACATAGTCTCCCCAATCTACTGATCTTGGACAATGAGAAAAAAATATTGGTACGCAGGCTACCACTAAGCGATTTGCCCAAGATATTAGAAGGATTAAGTAAAGAGTAAGTATTACCACATAAAAACATTAGGTGCAGCGCACCGCAATATTTGTAGCACCGTAATATTTGTGGGGGGAAATAATTTTTTTGATGTAATTTTGCGACCATTTTTACGAAGTATTTATAATTGGAATACACGTTCCTCTTGAATGTGCAACCAATTTCAAACCGTTATGCTTCGGCATATTTAGCAAAATTACAATGTTATTACCGATATTCGCACTAGGGCAACCCGTACTTAAGAAAGTAGCAGCCCCAATCACCCCTGATTATCCTGAATTGGCCACACTGCTGGCCAATATGTGGGAAACCATGTACCATGCCGACGGAGTGGGGCTTGCTGCACCGCAAATTGGCCTCAGCATCCGTATTTTTTTAGCAGATACAGAGCAAGTTGAACGCAAAATGGTTCGTGAACACGATGAGCCATTTAAGCGCGTATTTATCAACGCACAAATGTTGGACGAAAATGGCGATCCATACACGTATGAAGAAGGCTGTCTCAGTATCCCTGATATTAGAGGTGATGTAGAGCGCCCATCAACGATTCGAGTACGTTGGCAAGACGAAAATTTTGAGACCCACGAAGAGACTTTCTCCGGTATCAATGCACGCGTTATTCAACATGAATACGACCATTTGGAAGGTATTTTGTTTACCGAAAGACTAAAACCGTTGAAAAAACGACTTGTTCAACGCAAACTAGAAGCGATTAAAGCAGGTAAAATTTCCACCGATTACAAGATGAAATTTTATAATGTACGTTAATTTATACGACCAAATCCAAGAGGCATTGGCCTATATTCGGGATCAAACCGACCATAAGCCCTATACCGGCATTGTACTAGGGACAGGATTAGGTCGATTGGTGGAAGATGTAGTTGTATCGTGTGTTATACCCTACGGTGAAATTCCGCATTTTGCAGTAAGCACGGTAGAAAGCCATAAAGGCCAATTAGTTTTTGGCAGTTTAGAAGGAAGCCCCGTTGTAGTAATGGCTGGAAGATTCCACTGGTACGAAGGCTGGTCGATGCAGCAAGTCACCTTTCCAATACGCGTACTCAAGGCTTTGGGAATTGAACAAATTATTATTACAAATGCTTCTGGTGGGATAAATCCACATTTGCAAAACGGTGATTTAGTGATCGTACGCGACCATATCAATTTACTACCAGAAAACCCTTTACGTGGGCATAATGACGAACGACTAGGGCCGCGTTTCCCCGATTTGTCTAATACTTATGATTTAGGATTACGGCAAAAAGCATTAGCAATAGCGCACAAAAATGGCATTCGTGCTACTGAAGGCGTTTATTCGGTACTCTCTGGCCCTAACCTGGAAACACCAGCCGAATACGCCATGCTCCGCCATCTTGGTAGCGATTGCACTGGTATGTCGTCGGTTCCTGAGGTATTAGTGGCGCGCCACAGTAGCCTAAAAGTGTTGATGATTTCTATGGTGACCAATGTAGCATTCCCGCCTTCGCGCATACGCGAGACGACCGTTGCGGAAGTAATTGCTACTGCTCAGGCATCCGAACCGGGGATGAGTATGGTAATAAAAGGCGTACTTACTGCTTAGGTGATGCGTGATAAATGACGATAAAGAGCATCGCCAATTTTAGGGCGGGCACTACTTCATCGTCCATTTCATCTGTGATATTCCAATCGCGCGGGTCGTTAAAATTGGCTACCGAAACCTTGAAATCGCCATGTTTATTATTCGACAAAGACCATTCGCCAAAATCATTGGTGTAGCGGCTCTTGAGGTCAAAAGACAAAGAATTATTCGTAATCCGCCATTGCGTATAATCGTCATTCCAAATTGTTTTCATGGTAACAATATTGCCATCAAAGGTGCGTAATTCCCATTGAGAGGGATCATTTTTCCATTTTATTTTAATGGTACCGTCTTGACCATTGAGGGTAAAATCCCATTCTGTCCAATCTTCTCGAACATCGATCCAGCGCTGCTGTAATGTACCGAACAGGACTTCTTCATATACTGGCTCATCAGCATTTGACGTGTCTTTTTCCAAACCATACAAGTCCCAGGCGACAAAGGAATCGGCCCATTTAGTAGCAACACTACTGAGTGGTTGTGCCCACATAGTAGTAGCACCGATAAGCAAAACAGGTATAAACAGTAATTTAATCATATTATTTATCAAAAAAAAACGTATTTCTATCACAAAAGTACATAAGAGCGTTCACAAAAGCGTATATTAGATACTTCGCTTCTTTTGAGTCCGCAAAAACGTAGATAGTACCTTTTAAATCTAAAATACTGGTGTACACTGCGCTTTTATGTGCTTATCGTTTTTTTGTGGTAGAAATGTAAGTAAAAAAGAATGAATTTAGATGGTACTATTGTGGTAGAAAACACCCCCATGCTGCATAGTTTCACCAATAATTAAAAATTATTTCTACCTTAGCGCCATAATAGAATCAATCAAAAAATGCTATCAACACCACTTTTAGATCGACATATCGCCTTAGGCGCTAAAATGGCCGAATTTGCCGGGTACAATATGCCCATTTCTTATACCTCTATCACCGACGAACACCATGCTGTCCGCAATGGAGTAGGTATATTTGATGTATCACACATGGGCGAATTTATCGTCAAAGGTAAAGATGCCACTCATTTTTTGCAAAGTATTACCTCCAACGACGTATCCAAACTCGCTATCGGCGACGCACAGTACTCCTGTCTGCCCAATGCCAAAGGCGGTATCGTGGATGATTTACTCGTTTATCGCCTCGCCGAAGATATGTGCGCAGCAGGTGAACAGGCATATATGCTCGTTGTAAACGCCAGCAATGAAAAAAAAGACTGGCGTTGGATCAAACGCCATAGTAAAGGACTTGACCTGCAACTCACCAATATCTCTGCAAAAACAGGTCTTATCGCTATCCAAGGCCCAAAAGCATCCGTTGCAATACAGAAACTAACCGATATTGTACTCAGTGAAATACCTTACTATTGCTTTAAAAAAGGTCGTTTTGCGGGCTGTGATAATGTTATTGTATCCGCTACAGGCTATACAGGTTCAGGTGGTTTTGAGATTTATGCCCGAAATAAAGATATTCCAAAAATATGGGATAAAGTTATGAAATCCGGTGCAAAATTTGACATCAAACCCTGTGGTCTTGGTGCGCGGGATACCCTTAGGCTCGAAAAAGGATTTTGCCTCTATGGAAACGATATAGACGACAAAACTAGCCCACTTGAGGCTGGATTAGGCTGGATCACCAAACTGAATAAAGGTGTAGATTTCCCTTCTATCGAACGGTTTCGCAAACAAAAAGCAGATGGACTCAAACGCAAACTAGTGGGTTTCAAACTAGAAACCGAGCGCCGCGTACCACGCCATGGCTATACCATTGAGAGTAAGCGCGGAGCCACAATCGGAGTAGTAACTTCTGGCACACATTCACCATCACTCGATCTGCCGCTAGGAACAGGCTATGTTAAAGCAAAATTTGCTACACTTGACACAGAGATATTTATTGTAGCAGGAGGGAAAAGGCTCACCGCCAAGGTATGCAAGGTGCCTTTTTTGTAAAAAACAGACACTATCAGGGATTTATTCGACGGATATTTGTTTTTGGTTTATTGTGAAAAACACTACAAGAATTAACCCTTTTTGCAATTATTTAATCAAAACGCGTACTCTTTTTCTGTATTTTACATACATAATTTTACAAGCGATGAATGAGGTAATACTTATTCGTCGCTTGTTTTGTTGTTGTTGTATTATAAATCAAAAGTCTTTATTAAATTTGCACCTTAATTGATCTTTTTCACACCTCCAACTAGTTGAGATAAGGCATTTAACGATATGCCATAATTCAACCATTTGAGGAAGATCTTCACTTAGTTTCAGCAACTAGTATTTCGTTATCATGAAAAAAATAACCACATTGTTTTGGGCATTAGCCCTGCCATTGTTTGCTTTTTCACAAGTACACAATAGTAAAATTTCACAGGATCTCGCCCAAAGAATGGATGCGAACCCTACTGCTTATCAAGATATTATTATTGAACTTGCCGACTTTGTGGACGCGGGTGCTCTACTTGATAAATACGAAGCAGAAAAAACACCACTTGCCACCCGATCTTACGAGGTGATTACGCTTTTACAGGCAAAAGCAGCGGCTACTCAGCCCGAAATTTTGGCGCGCCTGAAACAACTCAATGGCATTGAAAAAGGCTCTGAACAACCTGTTTGGGTCATTAATGCCATTCGTGTTCAAGCAAAACCAAATGCCATAGAAACAATAGCATCTTGGCTTGAAGTGGGTAATGTAAGTTGGAATTACCCTATTGAAGTCGAATCAATTAGTAACCCAAAGGCTTCAACATCTACGCCAAACGGTTCAGAGGTAGGGCTACGCGCTATTAAAGCACCGTTTATGTGGAAAAAAGGATATACTGGATACAGTCGTAAAGGTATGATCATTGATACGGGTCAGGATGGAGACCACCCCGCTCTTGTGGGTAATTTCTGGGGACAACAAGTACCCAAATCACAGGCTTGGCACGGTTCCGCTTACCCTGAAGATTGCGCAGACCACGGGACACACGTTACTGGTACGATGGTCGGTATTGACCGTAAAACCAACGACACTATTGGTGTAGCTTATAACGCACACTGGATCGGCGCGCCTATGTCATTTCCTGTCAATACTGATGGAACAGGTTGTGCGGCTGAATTTACACAAACTGTTTTTGATAATGTTAACTCTATCCAATGGGGACTCAACCCTGATGGTAATGCCTCTACTACTGCCGACCAACCTGATGTACTCAACAATTCTTGGCGCGCTGGCAATGTGGATTGCAATACGACAACTGCTAAAAACGCGATTAATGCACTAGAGGCTGCGGGTATTGCGGTGGTTTTTGCACAAGGTAATGCAGGTCCTGATCCTGGTACCGTTACTTCTGGTGCTGCAATCAATACATCCTTGGTCAATACATTTGCAGTAGGTGCCGTGGATGGAGCACTCGCGAGCCTTCTAATTGCAGATTTCTCTAGCCGTGGCCCAACCCCTTGTGGCGGAACAGGACAGTTATTGATTAAGCCAGAAGTATCTGCGCCGGGTGTTAATGTGCGTTCTTCCTATAACAATGGCGAATATTCCTCCATTGATGGCACATCCATGGCTGCACCACACGTTGCAGGTGCTATTTTGCTGTTGAGGGAAGCATTCCCAACACTATCTGGTACGCAATTGAAATTAGCATTGTACAATTCTGCAACCGATCTCGGCGTAGTAGGCGAAGACAATGTATATGGAAAGGGCATGATTAACCTCGAATCGGCATTCAACTATTTGGTCAATGAAGGTAATGTACCCGCTACCCCTATTTCCTATGAGCGCGATGTGATTGTAGCTAACATGCGCGTGCGTGGCCTATGTAATGGCCCGGTAGAAGTGGGTGTTAGTTTTGAAAATGGAGGTACCACCCCCATCACTTCTATTCAATTCTCTTATGGCGTGGAAAATGGTACACCACTCATCTACGATTGGACCGGTACACTAGCACCAAACGCCTTTGTGGAACTTACATTACCTCCAGTTACTGGTATTACACCAGGTAATTATATCCTAGTGTTGAATGTGGTGAGCGTGAATGGCCAAACCGATACACGCCCATTGAACAACCGCTTCAAGACACCATTTACTTTAACAAACGACGAATACTCTACTGCTGTTATCAATTCGTTGCAAACATCCCCTTTGTGCGCCAATTCTCGTGTACTTTTAACGTATAATACAGATTTGGCATCAAATGAGACCCCTCAATGGTATAATTCTCTTACCAGTACAGTACCATTGGCAGAAGGCCAAAACTACCTTACACCTGTATTGACACAAAACACAACTTATTATGTATCCTCCGGGTTATCGTATTCTATTGGTAAAACCTCCATTACAGGAAATTCCACTTTAAGTAATGAAGGAGCCTTGCAATTTAATGCGGATAAGGCTTTCAGACTTAAGTCAGTAAAAATATATGCAGACGAAACAGGTGCGCGGATTATCACATTGGTCAATAGCCTAGGTGCTCAAGTTGCATCAAGAACAGTTACGATCTCCACTGTTGGAGAGCAACGCATTACGCTCAACTTTAACGTACCTGTTGGTGATGGCTATAAGTTAAAACTTGCTGGTGGTAAGGAATTTAAGCACACTACTTCTGGTGCAGGTTATCCTCATACCGTTCAAAATATCGCTTCTATCACTCGTGGTATATCACCAGCAGGTGCTAATACTACCTTTACTTATTACTATTTCTTCGATTGGTTAATTGAACTCCCATCTGTTTGTGGCCGCACGCCCGTCGAGATTGCTGTAGCTGCTTCACCTGTTGCACCCGCTGTTAACTTCGAGGCTAATCCAACTACCGTAAATTTGGCATCGAGTGGCGTGGTTAATTTTACAGATTTGACCCCAGGCACTACTGCCCATTTTTGGGATTTTGGTAATCAAACCACTGCTACTACGGCACAACCATCTACCACTTATACCGCAATAGGTACTTATAAAGTGTTTATGGTTGCTACTACTGCCAATGGTTGTGCAAATAGCATTGATAAAACGATCACTGTTACGAATACATCATCAGCGCAAGAGCCACAAGATCTTTCAGAAAAAGCAGTTTTGTACCCAAATCCAACGGATGGCAACCTTACACTTTCTTTTGTTGCGGAGTTTTCGCCCGAAAATGCGGATATCGAAATTGTGGATCTAATGGGCCGTACTGTACGTACCCAACGGAATGCTGTTCAAAATACAGTTGCTCAATTGGATGTTGAAGCCTTATCAAGCGGCGTGTATTTTGTGTTGGTAAAAGAAAAAGGAAATATACTATTTAGTGGAAAATTTGTGAAACGTTAATCTAGTGGTCTTTCAAATCAATCTGACGGGTTGGGCTGTTGCTTTTTCCATCTGACTTCGTTGCTCGTCGGTTAAAATGTCCCGCATTTCGCCCTCCTCGTGCCTTGCCAGATCGTAAAATCATCTACCCCAACCCGTCAGATCAACTTGAAAGACCACTAGTTTTTAGTTTCCATTTTTAGCAAAACAGCCTATGTTGGTTTTTATAACCAGCATGGGCTGTTTTCATTTTACATTGAGTGTTGTTAAGGAATGAGCATTAAATAAAGGAACAGATTTGGCGGCCTTATTTAATGCTCATTCCTAAGCCATTTTCCTAAATGCCGCTTTCAATGCTCTATTCACATCTTCTGTGGAAAAGTCTTCTGGATAAATATCACCGTCTGCCCATTCCAGTATTTCAAAATAATCGGGATGTGTCGGGTTTTGTAATACTTCCAGTAGGTGATAATAACGTTGGAGGCCACCACAATCTTCCATTGGACAAGCCATACGGCCTACGGTACAACGCGGATAATCGGTTTGCTCTACGAAGGGCAATATTTTTTCCAATTCAATGGTATGCGCCCAGTTATCACCAAAATCGTAATCGTATTGGATTTTGGTTTTTACAGATAAAAATACTGAATTTAACAAAATTGCTTTGGCTGGAAGATATATATTGGCCTTGTCGGCTGGTATTCCACGAGCCATATAACGTTGGTCGCCTACCAAAAACTGATGCGCATGTGCATCGTCCCAACCCATACTCTCTTGTACAATAGTGTGCAAATCGGCCAAATTAAAGTTATCGGGCACCTCTACGCGCCTAAAAATAGGCGGATTACTTTTTTTGAGGGTAATTTTTAATTGGAGTATTGGGACAGAGACGCTTGGGATCATACTTTTTTATGGGCTATTCGATTGCCAACGACAATACAAAGGGTGCAATGTACGCCTTTTGTTGGTGTGCTAGGACGGTATAAAGACCCGACGTTCTTCCTCGAAACGTATTTCCGGATATGCTGCTTCCAGCGCAGCAATGGCCTCCAGTTGCTTTTGTTGAAATGCTTGGTGCTCGGTGGTCTGTGCATTGAATGGGCGATGCGCTGCGGCAGCCACAATTTTTTCAATTTGCTTACACAATTGCTGGGTATGTGTCGATAAAAAAGTGGCTTCAAAGTGTTGCCAAATATATTCAATAGCCGTTTCTGAAGGGTGGAGCATATCAGCAGCATAAAAACGGTAATCGCGCAGATCATCCATGAGGCATTCGTAAGCAGGGAAGTAAAACGTGTCCGGCAATTGCTGGCAAAGATCGGCACAAGCCAGTAATAGTACTGATTTACTGCGTTGGTGCTCAACGGCTCCGTTACGCCAGTGTCGGACAGGACTTACCGTCAGTACAATTTGCATACTAGGCCGAATTGAGCGCACTTGACGGATCAAATTGGTAATTGTGGCCACCGTTTCGGCTACACTAAGACGGCGTTGTCCAAATAACTTTGCGGGCATTTTATGGCAATTTGCCACAATTTCATCTCGCTCAAGGTGATAAAAGACATGGGCAGTACCTAGAGTCAGGATCAGGACATCTGTGGTTTGGAGATAGTTGCGGGTGGTATCAGCGGTCGTTTGTGCTTGCTCTACTGCGGTATGGGGATCGGGAAAAGCCAAATCGGAATGGAGGTTCCAGTGCCGCCAAAGACCCTCGTTTTGAAAGAATTGATCTGCCGTAAAATCCTGTTGAGGCAGTATGGATTGCGCCAACGAAACTGGATTATAAATAATGCCCATTGGATTGGTCATCACCTCAAATTTTCGGGTACGCAGGTATTGCCCAATATGCGTTGTAAAGCAAGAACCCGCCATTAAAATACGCGTTTTATGGCTAATTTGAAATGGGGCGGGGCTTGGGGCGATTGTTGTTCTAAAGGTGGACATATATAGGTGCAATAAGAGATAAATTTATTTATTTGCCGACAAAATTCTACTTTTACGCGGAATTTCCAACAGGCAATATTTTGCAGCGTCAATAAGTTGTTGATTTTCAAACTTTTATGTCTTTTCTGTCTCGCTTATTTTCTTCGCCAACACCCAATTCAAAGCAGCCAGCCGTTGTTTTTGGCCGTTATACCGATGCTTACAAATCGGAAGCGCAGCAATCGGCGTGGAACCGTTCCCTCCAATTATTTGAGGAAAAGCGGCCAATAGATGCCTATCGGGAAATGCTGATATTCCTACGCGATGAGCAAGAGAACAACGTCCGTTGGACAGAAGACGAGCGTGGATTAATATTTGAGTTCCACCAAGGATCGCGTAAAATAACGGGTCATGCCAATCGCGACCAAATCAAAGTAGAGAGTCGTATCGCATGGGTGGATGAGTTAAAAGTGAGTTTTATGCGTCGGTTGGTGGAGCAAAATTTCAAGTTGCGTTATGCGCGGTTTGCCCTTTCTCCTGATAATTGTCTTACCATAGTTTTTGATAGTTCCACACGCGATGGTTCGCCGTACAAATTAGTACAGGCGTTTATTGAACTATCTGTAAATGCTGATAAACAGGACGATCTTTTGCTGGAGGAATTCAAAACCTTGCGCCCGGTAGAAGAAGCGATGGAGATCATACCTTTGCCCGAACATGAAAAAATAACCAAAGTAAAATATATACGCCAAGAAATAAACACCCTACTACAATGCCTGGAAGCAGCACACCCAGACCCCAACCGTTACCCAGGTGGCTATGTGTATTTGATGCTGGGCACGGCATTTCGGATTGATTATCTAACACGCCCTGAGGGTTTTGTGATGGATAGTTTGGAAAAAATATTCAAGGCTTACTTTAATAAGGATGAAAAAGTGCCCGCAATTAAGGTGGAAGTAATGAGAAAACTCTTCCAAAAAATAATTGAACGCAGCGATGCATCCCTAATGGCCGAATTGTACAATACGAAAAGTACTTTTGGGATCAATCCAACTGTTGGACACGATCGAATACAGTCCCTGCTTGATTCCGAATTGCCAAAAATGGACTGGCATTTGGATCAAAACCACTCGGAAATATTACAGATGGCTATCGTTAAGTATGCTGCTGGTTACGCATTATACCATTGCGCTCCTCCTCCTCCGGATAGGGACTATTTGCACCTGTTTTACCATATTACAGAGCAGCCCTTTTTTACCGAATTGGGTTTTGAGGCATCTTTTTATAGCCCCGATGGCAAACTCAAAAAAACGGCTATTGAACAAGGAATTAAGGCCGTAACAGAACGTTGGAATAAGCGTTATAAACGCTTAAAGCCAGACCTAAGCCTATTGGATTATACTACGCTGCCGTTGTTTGCACGGTCGTATTTGCGGATGGTCAGAGGTTTGGATTTGGGTTAATTCTGTCCAAGTACTTAAATCTTACTGCGGATATGCGCTGCCATCGTATCCAATTCCTCCCGACTTGGCTTTCCTGCCTCTATCTTAATTTTAAAATTATCCCCTTTAAATCGTGGAATAACGTGAAAATGCACGTGAAATACATCCTGCCAAGCACTTTTACCATTATTTTGTAAAAGATTAGTGCCTTCGCAACGCACGCCATCTGCTACCCAAACGGCTTTTTCCACATCCAATACCACCTTAAACAACTGCATAGCCGTTTCGGTAGGTACTTCTTTAATCGAGGCGTAATGCTGTTTTGGAACAATGAGCACATGCCCCGGATTGATTGGGTTAATGTCCAAAAAAGCAATTACGTGTTCGTCGTCATGTACAATGCTGGAAGGGATTTCGCCTTTGATTATTTTACAAAAAATACACGAATGTACACTCATATCTAATCGTTTAAAGTGCTTTTACGGATTCCTCCATTACGATAAAATCCTCCATTGTTTGATATACCTCCGGCGCGGTAAGTCCATGCCCAAAACCATCTGTAATAAGCAATCTTGAATCTGGCCAAGCGGCGTGTAATAACTCACTTTCGGTGTACGCCGTCACTCTGTCGCCACGGTCGTGGATAATCAAAGTATCAATATCAGAAAGCAGGTGAGAGCGGTGTGTGATATTGATATCATCGTAAGCAACTTTGAAAAATGCTTCAATGTGTTTTACTGCCTCATTCAATAATTTATCGCTGATACCAATGCTTTTTACAGACTTGGTGAGGGTATAACGCAGGGAAGTAAATGGCGCCATCAAAATGACTTTCTTTGGTCGAATGGCTTGCCCTGAAGTACCTAATGCCCACGCCACCGAAGTAGCACCCACCGAGTGTCCTATGACCAAATCAACAGGGGTATATTTTTGAAGCAAATACCGAATAATACCGGCATATTCTATCATGGTAAAACGACCACCATCGGAGCGGCCATGTGCCGGAGCATCCACAGCGATCACCTGGTAGCCTGCATTAAGTAATATCGGCACCATTTTGCGCCAGCGGCCAGAATCACTTTCCCAACCATGTACCAGCAGCGCAGTAGGCCCTTTAAATCCCCAATGCCAAACACCATATTTGCGTCCGTCAAGGGTTTCGTAAGTGAGGTCGGCGGTGGCTAAAAAATTGAGTTCCTCTTTTTTAGGCGTTTTCTTTCTCGGGCTGCAAAAGAGCGTAAACGCAATACGCCCTGCCAAACTGGGGGCTATATGGGCCAATGTATTGAGGCCACGAGCAACTAAATGAGCAAAATTTATCTTTTTCATATACCTATAGATGTATGATGGTGAATATGTTGTATTGATGGTACCGCACGGAATGCTTTAGTAGCGCGGGTAACAAAATCTTCTAAGTATTGGGGATTACCCGAAATTTTATAAAAAACCACTGCGCCTTCGTACTCCATAATAACGCGGCGTGCTTCCATAACGGCATCGGTTTCTTCAAAGCGGTCTGCGTATAAACTGCTTAGGCTTACCGTCCATTCTTCCATAGCCAGCAGCAGCATTTTATTAAAGATTTCGTCGCGGCCCGTCTCTAAGGCTATATTGGCAAAAAAGCAACCTTGCCGCTGCAACATGGCCAGCCTGCGCTGCCGGCGGAGCATTTTTTCAAACCTTTGTTCTACGGGGAGTGAGGTGTCTTTGGCCACAGCAAGTACATAAGACCTAAAGTGCTGCATAGCAAAGTCCAGTACACTATCCATTAATAGTTGTTTGGTGGGATAGTGGTGGTAAAGTCCTGCTTTTTGTAGCCCGGTAGCCTTTGCTAGGTCTTGCATGGAGGTATTATGGTAACCCTTTCGGTTAAAAACCTCCCAACAGCGCAGCAAAAAATCTGCTTTTTCTATTTTTTGTACAGGCATTTTGCCAATTTTATTCAGTTTTTTAAAGGAAAACTTATAAAAATGAGTTTTACCAACCGAACGGTAGGCAAAGGTACGGGTGTTTTTGGAATATGCCAACCGATCGGTAGGTAAATTTTTTATTTTTTTTGAT
>JBEAVK010000448.1:0-4417 GCA_041160955.1 Bacteroidota bacterium | reverse complement strand
ACGATATTATTAAATTCACCGCGCTCATGCTTCAAAAATTCGGCCTCAATTTTCCGGAAAAAGTATCCTCGGCGGGTACATTTTACCCATCCATGACGGGCGGATATTATCTACGTCGAGTACCCATTGACCCTACTGCGGTAACGGATGCACCGACGACTATTCCCTACGAATACGTTGAGAATATTTATGTGCATATTTTAAAATTTGAGCAGTTTCAGTTTAGGGTGCCTGCGGGGGATTAAGATACATTCTTCGCTACATTTTAATCAAGCGCCCTGCTCTTTGCTGCCCCGATTGCTCTTTTACCAATACCCAATAAATGCCAGGTATCCATTGTTGTATATCCAATCGGATCGAATTTGGTGCGCGTTTATCAAAAGCCTCGGTATATATAATTTTGCCAGATTGATCGCTCACCACCAAACTGCGGGGATGATCCGCATGAATGACGACTTCGTTCACAGCGGGATTGGGGTAGATCTTGATGGGTAATTTCTGCTGACCGAGCGATTGTGCACCCGAGATCAAACCTTCAATTTTAAAATCCCAAACGCCACGGGAGTAAGTGGCAAATCGGACAGTATTGGAGTTTTCCAAGTATTCTACATCGTGAAATGCGCTAATGGGCGCAGGATTACCGCTAATAATCTGCCACTTTTTGTCGGCAATCACATATACAAATGCGCCAACATCAGCAGCGGCAAAAGCATATTTACCATCGGGACTAAAGCAAAGTGCGTTTACTCGGTTGTCTTTTAAAATAGAGACATTTGGTGCTTCGGCTGGTTGGAGGAATTGACCGTGATCGGTTGTTCGCCAGCAGGGCGTATTACCATCGTATCCAGCACCACCGATAAATACTTCACCAGGGTTGGTCGGCGAAACTGCGATATAACGCACCCAAATTTTATTGCGGGCAACATCGTTTTTCGACCATGTTTGTCCTTTATCTAAAGACCAAAAAAATACGCCATTATCGGTCATTACGTATAAATGCTGGTTATTAATGGGCGAAATACCGATTGCTCCTATACGCCCACCGCCCGATGCTGCCTTAAAATCGTAATTAGAATAAGTCTGTTCCAGTGCTTTCAAATCCCCATCCTGCAAATCTGCTGGTGCTTTGAGGCGCACTAAAAAACTACCATCGGGCGATGGCGTTTTATAACCTGCTACCAGGCATTCATCGGGTGCTAGAGGATCGGCTTTAGCGGGTAATTCCCAATATTCTGAATCGTAAATGGGTGCCCAATTGGCAATACCAGATGTTTGGATCTGGGCCGCATCTTTTACATAATTGCACCCTAATCCCCACCAAAAACACCAAAAACTATGTCCTTTATCGCCACTAACGACTTGGGTAACATCGCCACCCCAATAGTAATCGAAAGGTGCTTTATCTGTAGCAGCGGTTGCTGTGTGGTTAAAACTAAAACCGTTATCCTGCGTACCGATATACATATTGTGTTCGACGGTATGATCCGAGACCATTTTATAAATTTGGGTATTATTGAGGTCTTTTTTTGAAAGGGAAATAAATGTGTCGGTTGATGGTAAATATTTATAAAAACCACCGTCGGTACCGATATAAAAATCGTAGTTGTCGGTAGCAGGATTTTTAACAAA
The DNA here is from genome assembly GCA_041160955.1 of Bacteroidota bacterium. Classification (GTDB taxonomy): domain Bacteria; phylum Bacteroidota; class Bacteroidia; order Chitinophagales; family Saprospiraceae; genus M3007. The sequence goes on along the minus strand of JBEAVK010000448.1, from coordinate 2,788 downwards.
ATTCATGTCCGGCACATCCCCATGATATCCTACATATCCGCCAAGGTCGTGCGGGCTTCGCCAATCTACTCCGTCTGCCTTTTCGCCAACGATCCAGCCGCCAGCATACAGTTTGGACGGGTCGGAAGGATTGGTCACAAATGAATAAAGCGAAAACGGCGAATGTAGTCCATCGGCGAGTATAGCCCAATTTCCCCAGTTTTGCCCACCATCGGTAGAACGATACACAATATTATTGGAACCATCCCAAACACGTACATAAAAGGTATAAGGCTCGGTATTTCCCGACCTCCCGCCTGTGAGAATTACCCATTCTGGATTGGGCGCATTAGATACTGTGCCCAGTGCTAAAGTAGAGCCATCGGTAGCAATACGGATCATTTGGTCGCCAAAAATGCCATAAATTTCATTTTCATCGGCTGGTTTCCAAATATCGCAGCGGCGGTCGTGGTCGCTAGCGGGGAGATCGAAAGCATACAATTGGGTAAAGTTTTCACCGTAATCGGTCGAATATAGGAGTGCCATTTTAGGGCTGCCAGCCACTGTGGTATGCACCAAATGCCAAACCATACCATTCTGGTCAGCAATCGTGCGACGGTACCAATTGGCATTGGGCAATCCATTAGGAACTTGCCACGTAAGGCCCTCGTCATCGCTGTATTTGAGGCATTTTTGCCCTAGATTTTGGTAATCCCAGCCACCTACGATGATTCGTCTCGTACCATTGGGTAAGGATAATACCGAAAGTCGAGCCGAAACATCCCGCACCAAAGGATTGTGGTCATTTAAGCAAGTCCAGTAATTACCATCTATTGTACCTCTAAAAATATAACCACCATCGGTCATTAGATAAATACGATTTTGAAGCGGCAATACCGCCGAAGCAGTGACCCTACCGGGAATACGACTAGGACCTTTTTCGATCCAAGTGGCTTGAAAAGGGCCATAATTGGTATTTCTTTCCGTTACATCGGTGGCGTAAAAGTTGGATCGGATATGTTCCAGCGTCCGTAGTTGAGCAGCCTCCCATTGGAATCCGAGATCTGCACCATGAGCAGTTGCTTCCCATTTTTCTGGTTTAATTTTGGATTTCAATCGTTTTTCCTCGTCTTTTTCGGTGTATTTGGTGCAATTTTGATTGATACCAAATCTTGATTCTGGAACAAAAGCAGATGGATTTGTGCCAAAGAACAGCATACCTGCTAATAAAACAACTACGTTAAATATTATAACATTTCTGTACGTTATTTTTGTCATGGTGTTTGCTTTTTACTCGTTTTTAAGTTATCGTAAATTCCGCTCAAAGTTATTGATTGTATGTGATTAGTAGTATGTTGAACTAAAAAGTTAAATGAAGAACACCAACCGTAGATGTACGTTTCCCGAAAGAATCGAACTAGACACGTCAAAAAATATACCTTCTTGAAAAAAAACTAAAAACATATTGTTTTGCAATAAAAAACAAATGTTTTACCTTTGTCTTTAGCAGAACATTGGGAAAAAGTCATTATTTTTGCAGCACAAACTGTAAAAACATTTCCATTAAACATTATCGTACAAGCAACATTTTTTTATATAGTACACGTATCACAAACAGTTAACAAAAAGGTAAAGAGTACGATTAAGCAGCCTTTTGTAGTACAACGACAGTAGTGCGTGCGTATTGGTTGGGTTGTTTCGGCGTACAGTAACCATAAATCGAAACAATCCAACCAATGTTAGCTAATGTTAGTTGGTGTGGAACATTCCTGTGTTTCGCCCATTAGGAATCAAGTAGTTAGCGGGCAAACCAAACAAATTATTTTTTTATCAACAATCTAAAAAATTAACAATCAATTACTTGCAACTAAAAAAAAGTAACCAACATCTACACTTGACAATGTGTTAGTTACGTGTCAGTTGTTTGTTGAAAAATGTTCCACGCTAGAAATAAAATGTGTGCTTACCTTTGTGGCAGAAATAGTTCACCAATTGTACTAAAAAAATAACAATGGGCAAAGTTATCACAATAGCCAACCAAAAAGGCGGCGTAGGCAAAACTACCACCGCAATTAACCTTGCAGCATCACTTGCTATCTTAGATAAAAAGGTGCTTTTGATCGATGCTGATCCACAGGCCAACGCCTCTTCGGGTGTGGGTTTGGTTACCGACGAAAATACAGTGGGACTGTACGATTGCTTGGTCAATGGCCTCGATCCATTAGCGGCCATTGTGGCTACCGAAACCCCAAATTTGCATTTGTTACCTTCTAATATCAACTTAGTAGGTGCCGAAGTAGAATTGATTGGTAAAGCAAAACGCGAGTTTATCATGCGTGGTATCGTGGATGGCTTGCGCGCCTCTTACGATTATATCTTTATCGATTGTTTGCCTTCACTTGGATTGGTGACCGTAAATGCCTTGGTTGCCGCCGATACTGTGATGATCCCTGTACAATGCGAGATGTTCTCGTTTGAGGGTTTGTCCAAATTGAAAAATACGATTGCATTGGTAAAAAAAGGACTCAACCCTAATTTGAAGGTAGAAGGTCTTGTTATTTCCATGTACGATAGCCGTCTCCGCCTCGCCAATGCGATTGTGGAAGAAGTGCGCAACAGCAGCAACGATTACGTTTTTGAAACCATCGTGCACCGCAATTCGCGTATCGCAGAAGCCCCTATGCAGCACACGCCTGTTGCTATGTACGACGTAAGCAGCAAAGGCGCTGTCAACTTTTTTAACCTTGCCGAAGAATTCCTTCGCTTAAACACACCTAACTAAAATGGCAAAGAAAATGGATATGAAAGC
>JBEAVK010000384.1:0-3951 GCA_041160955.1 Bacteroidota bacterium | reverse complement strand
TCTAAAAAACAAGCGAAGCGCCTACGCTACGTCTTTGTGAACTTTGTGCACTTTTGTGGTGGAAAAAGTGTACGCCACGTTGTCGTGGAAAATATACCACGTGTATAAAAAAATTTAATTTACACTGTACTAATTTCCCATTGGGCAAATAAAAACAAAATTCATGCATTATATGTGTGGGCGACCCCGAAAGGGTCGAATGTTTATAGCACCGAATGCAAAATTTTTCAATTTGCGCGATTGTTGTACATTTGCCACATAGAGGGCGTTACAACCGGCCCTTGTACATCGTTATGAAAAGACGCACCTTTATTTCCTCTTCTGCGCTTCTCGGCACCTCGGCTCTTTTGGGTCAAAGTATGGAAGCATCTGTTTACGAACGCAGCAAAAGTACCGCTAAAGTTCCACTTAAAATATTGGCGACTGACTGGGGCTTTTCGGGTACACTGGAACAGTTTTGTATAAAAGCCAAACAAACTGGTTACGATGGTTTCGAGGCATGGATTCCTCGGGATGAAAAAAAGCGGGAAGAAATGCTCAACACTGCCGCCAGGCACCAACTAGAAATTGGTTTTTTGGCAGGTTCTGGCAATCCTGATTTTCAAGCCCATTACGATGATTATGCTAAAGGTGTGGAATTGGCCGTAGCCACAAAGCCGCTGTATGTGAATACGCACGCGGGAAAAGACTTTTTTTCAGTGGCTCAAAACATAAAAATCCTGCAATATGGCATTAATTTGAGCAAAAAATCGGGGGTTTCGGTACTGTGTGAGACCCATCGCGGGCGTTGCGCCTATAACGCACCTGTTACAAAGGAGTATATGGATGCACTGCCAGATTTACGGCTTACCGCCGATCTTTCGCATTGGTGCGTGGTGCACGAAAGCCTTTTGGAAGGTTTTGAACCTATTGTAGAGCAGGCATTACTGCGTACGGTACATGTCCATGCGCGTGTAGGGCATCAAGAAGGGCCACAAGTGAATGACCCGCGTGCGCCAGAATGGGGGAGTGCTGTTCAATCCCATTTGGGTTGGTGGGACAAAGTGATGAACGTGGCAGAGCAACAAAAAAGACCGTTTCAGACCTTTTTATGCGAATTTGGGCCACCTAATTACCTGCCGACATTGCCTTATACCCAACAGCCAGTAGCCGACCAATGGGGGGTAAATGCCCACATGATGCAATTGCTACGAGAGCGTTATGGATAATACTATGTTATTTATCGAAACAAGTGTAAATATCTCCGCTAACACAGTTACATTTGTGCCCTAATTTAATCAACACAAATACTTAAAATACGCTAATCGCTGTCAATGAAAAATACTTATTTCGATCTTGTTGCGCAGACTTTTGATTTCCCTCAAGACGGATTTAGCCTAAAAAACAACCGCCTTTTATTTAACGAGATTGATGTGCAAGACCTGATCGAAAGATACGGTACTCCCCTCAAACTGACGTATCTACCAAAAATTGGAGAAAAAATCCAAACGGCTAGGAAATTGTTCCGAAGTGCGATGCAACGCTATAATTACAATGGCAAATATGTTTATTGTTATTGTAGCAAAAGTTCGCATTTTGCCTTTATCCTCAATGAGGTACTGGAAAACGGCACACAACTGGAAACATCCTCTTCTTTTGATATTGACTTGGTGCGCCGCTTGTACAAACAAGGTCGTATTAATAAGAGTACGATCATCGTTAATAACGGTTATAAACCATTGGAGTACGTGCAAAAAATTGCAGGTCTGATCGATGAAGGTTTTATCAATATTATCCCTGTTTGCGACAATGCAGAAGAGTTGGAGCGGTACAACCAAATTGTACAGGCAGAGACGATGAATATTGGTTTGCGCATGGCTACTGAAGAGGAACCCAATTTTGAGTTTTATACTTCCCGCCTTGGTATCCGTCAAAGCGAAATCATGCAGTTTTATACAGAACGTGTCCAAAACAATCCTAAATTTAATTTCAAAATGCTCCATTTCTTTGTGGATACGGGCATTAAGGATAATATTTACTATTGGAGCGAACTCAAAAAGGGGATTAAAACCTATTGTGCGTTGCGCAAAATATGCCCAACGCTCAATGCCCTCAATATCGGTGGAGGGATGCCCATTCGCAATTCCTTAGGTTTTGAGTACGACTATTCCTATATGGTGAATGAGATTGTACGCATGATTAAAGAGGCTTGCGACAGCGAAGGAGTGCCAGAACCAGATATTTTTACGGAGTTTGGCAAATATACAGTGGGCGAAAGTGGTGCTACCATTTTCTCCGTGATCGGGAAAAAGAAGCAAAATGACGCGGAAGAATGGTATATGTTGGATAATTCCTTGATTAATACTTTGCCCGATAGTTGGGGGATCAAGGAGCGTTTTATTCTATTGCCGATCAACCATTGGGATAAGGAGTATCAGCGGGTTAATATTGGTGGTATCAGTTGTGATAATGCCGATTATTACAATTCTGAGGCGCATATTAACCAGGTTTACCTGCCAGTATATGATGAAAAAGTAGATGAGCCTATTTATATCGGTTTCTTTCATACGGGTGCTTATCAAGAGGCATTGAGCGGGTACGGTGGCTTGAAACACTGTCTGTTACCATCGCCAAAGCATATTTTGATTGATCGCAATTATTATGGCGAATTTACCGATTGGGAAATTTTTCAGGAGCAGGATGCTGATTCTATGCTAAAAATACTTGGCTATACATAGTAGAGTCTTCACATGTTAAACCCAATCAAAAGAATGCTTCGACGTTGGTATAGGGAACTGCCGCGCACCGAAACTGGCGATATCCAATGGATGCGGTATTTCCGTCGTTTGATCCTAAAAATCATACTGTGGTTTTTTGTAATTTCTATTGGATCTACTGTTTTATTCCGTTTTTTGCCGGTGCCAGTTACACCGCTGATGCTGATCCGTTTGATGGAGCAAGCGGGGGAGAGCGATCGTTCGATGCGATTAGAGAAGGATTGGGTTTCGATTGACGAAATGTCGCCTCATTTACAATTGGCGGTGGTGTGTTCTGAAGATCAGGAGTTTTTAGAGCATGAAGGGTTTGATTTTAAAGCAATTAAAAAAGCGTATAAATACAATCAAACGCATAAGAAAAAGCGTGGTGCGAGTACAATTAGCCAACAAACGGCCAAGAATATGTTCCTTTGGCCGGGTCGGTCGTGGGTGCGCAAGGGGTTGGAAGTCTATTTTACATTCTTAATTGAAGTGATTTGGAGCAAAGAACGCATCATGGAGGTGTATTTGAATATTATTGAATTTGGTGATGGTGTATATGGCGTAGAAGCGGCAGCATTGCGTAATTATAATAAGTCGGCAAAAGACATCAACCGCGCTGAAGCAGCTATGTTGGCTGCTGTATTGCCAAGTCCATTGCGTTTGTCACCCATTAGTCCTACGGCTGATTTACGGGAAAAGCAGGCTTGGATTATGCGTCAGATGCGTCGTTGGGGAGGTCAATTGGACTACGAAGACCCCAATACGCCCAAGAAAAAATAAGTTATGCACGATAATATCCTCGACCAATTCGACTTTGATGACCATCTTTTTTTAGAAGAAGGCGATGACCGCGAGGTGGTGGCTAAGTACTATTCGCCGTTGGAGGGAGAAATGGCTGCTGCCCGTTTAAGAAGCGAGGGCATTCCTTGTTTTTTGGCAAATAGTACCTCTCAGAGTATTTTGCCCCATTTACAATTGGTGGCGCGCTTGCATGTTCGGCCACAAGACATGGAAATGGCAAGGGGTATATTGGGCGAAGCAGCAATAGATGCAGCAAACCAAGATAAAGGGGCAATAGATATTAATTGGAAATTTACGATTGGATTGATTACGGCTGTTGTCGTAGGGCTATATTTAGCGCGAATTTGGGTAGGAACATTGCCTAAGCAGTAAAAAATTAAGAGGTTGTTTCATAAGTACGGGATCAAAAATG
>JBEAVK010000371.1:0-6638 GCA_041160955.1 Bacteroidota bacterium | reverse complement strand
GAGCGCCTTTTTAGCATTTTCAGAAAAATCGGTGGGTACTAGGATATTTTTCATGATTATATTTTTTGTTATAATTAATTACTATGTGGCAATAAGTATTTAGACAAAAGTCCGGCTAGATACCTATTTACTGCATGATACTGGTCAATACAGCACATGATATCTATCATCCCCATTGTTGATTATTATCCTTTTCCACACCCATTATGCTCTTGATATTTGCGCTCTCAAAGTTATTAATTTTGCACACACACAGAACGCTTTACTTAAACATGAAAGATAATACTATTACAGAAAAAGTTAGATGCTGCGGTTGTACATCAGATACTTGCAAATCATCTGCTCCATCACCCAATAGCACAGAAAAGCATCTTAATACTGACGAAAAAACAGTAGAAAACCTAGAAAACCATAAAAAACATGGTAGCAGTTGTGGCAGTGCGCACAAAATACTGGAGCAAATAAATCTCCTTCCGATGGAAGAATAAGTGCAAATTCAATCTTTATCCCATTTTCTACGCTCATTCCCTGTATGGCTTATCACCACCCAATGGTTAATACGAGCCTTTTGCAGTAGGTATTTCCTTAATTTTTTTGGATAAAAATACTTTGAGCAATACCAAATACGAGCATACTTTTTCGTGATTCCGGCCTGCATTAATATGTCATAACTGGCTGAGGCACAACGCATTCCGATAAAAGCATAATCGTAAGGGCATTGAGCAATATAGCTGATGGTTATACTGTCGAGCATCGCTTTTTGTTGTTGGGAAACAGGGATTTGTATCGTTGTCCTTTCTAAATCTTCACGCTGTATCCCAAAATACGCCCAAAATCCGTCTTGCGTATATATGGTAAATATGCTGTTGTGTTTGTTAGGATGCGCCACCCAATGGAAATTACCTTGGGGCTTAAAATCAATTACCCGATCAGTATCTATTTCAATACCTACATGGCCGCCCCAAATACCGCCCCGCCACTTTTGCTCTTCGTGCTTGAATGCCTTGCGGGGTTTTGAACCATGTATAAAATGTACGTTGATGTAATTGTTTTCCTGTGCACACAAAGGAATGACCAGCCCAAAGGGTAAAATGATAAGAATAAAAAAGAGTCTAATCGCTGGAAAACGCATTAAAGGTGGGTGAGTTAAGTAATAATGCGAATCATGGGCTGAATCAAAGTGTTGGTTTTCAGGGCGTTACGTTTACGAAACCGTCAAGGCCAGCAATTTTCCATGTAAACCAAAATTAAGACAGGATAGCAGAACGGATGAAACGGATTTAACGGATTAGAGCGGATTATTTTGAAACAATCCGCTCTAATCCGTTAAATCCGTTTCATCCGTTCTCCCATAGAACAACAGGGTGTATGTCATCACATGGGAAATTGCGCTTCAAGGTTTCGTAAACGTTCAAGCGCAAATTATACCCTGGCCAAAAACTATCCTAAAACCTCATCCAAGTCAGGCATTTTACCAAAACGCTGAAGTGTTACAAAATGTGAACGCAAGGCATGACCAAAACTTTTGTGCTCTAAGTAAGGTATATTAAATTCTTGTGCGGTACGCTCTACAATATCTGCCAGTTTAGGATAGTGTACATGACAAATTTTAGGGAAAAGATGGTGCTCCACCTGAAAATTCAACCCACCTACATACCACGATACAAAACGGTTGTAACGCGAGAAATTAACGGTAGTATTCATTTGGTGTATTGCCCATTCATTCTCAATATTGCCTTCTGCATTTGGAACGGGATGGGTAGTTTCTTCTACCGTATGCGCCAACTGGAAAATTACGGTTAAAACGATACCTCCGATAGCGTGCATCAACAAAAAGCCACCTAATATTTGTAAAAAAGGTAAGCCAGCCGCCAAAGGAACACCAAAAAACACCAAAAAATACCCGATTTTTATTCCAGTGATCCGGGCTAATGTTACTGCATTTTGGCGACGTGTATTTTTATTCACCTTCATACGGGTATAACGAGCAAACTGCATAAAGTCTTTAGCAGTCACCCAATACAGAGTAACAATGCTGTAAAAAATGATCGCATAAAACCATTGAAAACGTTGGATTGGCTTTACCGGAGTATGTGGCGACATACGCAAGATGGCCTTGTCCTCAATATCATCGTCATAATGGACGATATTGGTATAGGTATGGTGCAATATATTATGCTGTAATTTCCAAGTAAAACTGGCTCCTCCCAAAAGATTGATGGAATAGCCCAGCAAAGTATTCACTTTACCATTGGTAGAATAGGCTCCGTGGTTGGCATCGTGCATGACACTCATACCTATACCAGCCATAGCAAAACCCATAATTGCCCACAAACCTAAGCAAACAGCAAAAGAGGGTTGTAACCATACCATGAGTACAAACGGTACGATATAAGCAGAAATAAGAATAATCGTTTTGAGGACGATACCTGTGTCCGCATGTCGGGACAAGCCATTTTGTTGAAAATATGCATCTACGCGTTGGCTTAAAACCGCATAAAATTGTGTTTTTTCTTTACCCACGAACCTGATTGGTGCATTGACTCCCATAATAAAACCGATATGTTGTTTAGTTGTAAAAATGAAAAAAATAGTCGTGGTACTACTCTAATTTCCAACAAGGCAAGAACCACGAAAAGGCCATCAGATGGAAAGATAGGGAAAAATCGCACAAATGTACACTGCAAGATGTAACGGTGTACACATATTCTGCGAAAGAGCCAAAATAAACGATTTTATTGCTCAAAAAGGAATAAATTAATATCTACTTCACACTAATCGAATTCAGGTTTGCAATATTAAGGTAATTATTTTTTTTGAAAAAAAATTTTACCTAATAATTATACTTTATTTACAAATTTAATTTGCTATTCCTTGAATTTAATTTTATTCTACTTACTAAAATTTGGAAAACACCCTGAACCCAACTATTTTTGTTTAATCTTTGAAAGATTAAAATTTAAATAAGTTAAACAAAATATGAACTAAAATTCGTTCAGCCTGTTTAGGTTTTTGTTGTATTTTCAACGTTTAACCAATCTGTATTTTATGGAATTCTTTATTTCACACACATCATTATTATTTGCCGGCCTTTCTGCCAACGATTATGTTGGTTTCACTTTCTTTATTGGCTACATGGCAATGTTTGCAGCATCTGTATTTTTCTTTTTCGAGCGCCAACAGGTGGAAGGAAAATGGAAAACATCTATGCTGATCGCTGGTTTGATCACTATGATCGCATCTGTACACTATTACTACATGCGCGATGTTTGGATGACAACTGGACAATCTCCTACCCAATTCCGCTATATTGACTGGATCCTTACAGTTCCATTGATGTGCGTGGAGTTTTATCTTATCTTAAAGGCGTTTGGTGCAAAAATCGATTTGCTTTGGAAAATGATCGGTTACTCCTTACTCATGTTGATCGCTGGTTACCTTGGCGAAACAGCTTTCCGCGCTAATAGCGTATTGTGGGGTATTATCTCTACAGTAGGTTACGCTGGTATCGTGTATGAGGTATGGTTTGGATCTGCTCGTCGTTTGGCTGGTAACTCTAATGACCCAAATCTATTGGCAGCATTCAAGGCACTTGGTTGGTTTGTATTGGTTGGTTGGGCTATTTACCCAATCGGTTACATGGCAATCGAAACTGATGGTTGGTTACGCAATGTAATTGATGTGCGTAATTTGGACTTGATTTACAATATCGGTGATGCTGTAAATAAGATCGGTTTTGGTTTGGTTATTTATAGCCTTGCTATCAAATCTTCACGCAACGCTTAATTTTGCAAAATAAATGATTACAAGGGCTAATAGCAATACATTTGTTATTAGCCCTTTTTTGGAACTCGAAGGCAATCATCTACTACTTTTTAGGAAACAAATTATTGTTTTCACTTTTCTTTCTTGTTCAGCCAACTTTAATTTTTTTACGATGATTGATATTCGCAACAATAATCTGTATGTACCGATCATTGTCGTTACACTTGCATTTGGCATATTAGGCTGGTTGCAATTTGAGGTATTGCGACTCATAGAATATCCTTTGCTTATAGTATTGGTATTACTCATTGGATTACCGCATGGTGCCACCGATTTTCTATTGTTTCAACGTATTATTGGGGTTCAATTAACAAGGAACCAAGTTTTCCGTTTTTTTGGCTCTTATTTAGGTGCCGTTTTAGGTTATTTTTTGGTGTGGCTGTTCTTCCCTGTCGCCGCCTTGGTATTATTTCTAGGGATTTCCGCTTACCATTTTGGCCAATCTAATTGGCATTATTTAAAAGCACCTCGTTGGCTCTCTAGCCTTGTTTATATGGTATGGGGTGCATTTGCACTAGGAGGTGCCATACTTTGGCACTGGGAAGAGAGTAGTGTCGTGATTCATCAGATGATAGGTGCTAGTATGCCCGTGTGGTCTGCTGCTACGATGGATACGATTCAATGGGTGCTACTCATGGTTACATTTTTACTGATTATATCCTTACGGTTACTATCCAATATTAGTCACCACAACTTGGTACGCGAAGTACTCAATTTGGGGGTACTGGCATTTATGCTGTATTTTACGCCACTTTTGGTCGGTTTTACGTTATATTTTACGCTTTGGCATTCATTGGAATCAATGCTCAATCAGGTAAAATTCTTTAAAGGCAAGTGGCCTTCTTTTACATTAGTACAATACTACCGCCAAGCAACACCTTACACCATATTGGCAGTAGTTGGTTTGATTGGTTTGATTGGCTGCCATTCTTTACTATTTGCGAATGTATCGTTGATCAGTATTTTTCTTATTTTTATCAGTTGCGTAACCCTTCCTCATTTGTTTTTGATTGAGGAGAGTTTTAAGTAGTGTAGTACGTATCATTTAAGGATAAAATGATTTTGTCACCTCAATTAACCCAACGATATGGCTATTAAATACTTCGAGGTCTTCGGCTGGAATCCACAGTTCATTGTGTAGGTGAGTACCAACATTTTGAACTTCAAATTGCTTCAAATAATCGGTTTTTACCGCAAATTTTGTCACAAAACCCGAGCCAGATGCCGGAACATTCCACTCACTGGCAATTTCAATAGCGTATTGCTCATTCATTACGGGATAAAAAATAGGCTGCTCGGGAAGCCGAGGCGGAAATTTTGTCCAACCAGACTGCTCAATTAAAGCGAGTTCTTTGGGACCAACGGGTCTGTATAAAATTGTGGTTGCTGTCTGCATCTTAATGCCTTTTTAAATAAATAATAATGGGCTACGCCATCTCCATTTTCTCAAATCGCATAACACCCAATTATATGATTAGTTCCTTGGATCGTTGGAGGTATAGTAGTTTTCGTAAAAAACTAGCAACCGTCCCTACCGAGATCATCGGTGATGATCAAGATGGCATTGCCCTTTGCCGATTGCCGAGTAGAAATTACTTACTTTTTTTTCAATAAAACAACCGAATCTTGCGGGTTTTCTACTTGTAGCGTATCGTAACCAGAGCGGCTAAACCTTACCCATAAATCAGCGCAACCGCGAGGGCCGCAACCCACCAAACCTGTCGATGCCCACCATACCCCTGTGCTGTCGGTAAGCATTTCCGACTCAAAATTATTCTTTTTAATTTCATTCACCCACGAACCTACGAGTACGCTGTCTAAGGGTTCGAGGGTATCAGCATCCAAAACAATGCCATTGGCTTCTGTGTAGCCTTCGCAGGCGGTAAAAAAAGCGGACAATATCAAAATGAAGTAATAGTTTTTCATGTGTAATTTACCTTTTGAGCATAATTTTAGATTTTAATTTCCTGTATCGAAGTGCGCCTTTATCCTAATCCACCCTGATCAGAATCCGATGGCAAATGTACAGCAAGTAGAGATGGCTTCAAGAAAGCAACATAAATACCGATCCCAGCAGCGTCAGCGCCAGCACCACCCGCCGATAATACTCCTCTCGGATGCGTTGCACAATCCGCAATCCTACAAAAAAGCCCAATGCTAATGCGGGCAACAAAACCAGATCGGTGCGCAAGGTAGTGAGCGTTATATTGTTCCAATAAAAAACTTGGAAGGGCAATTTGAAAAAATTAATAAACAAAAACAACCAAGCCGCTGTACCGATAAAATCTTGCTTGGGCATACGCATCGCCATAAAGTAAATATTAGAAAACGCGCCCGCAAGGTTGCCAATCATGGTAGTAAAACCCGTAACCAAACCTAAAATAGTCGCAAACAACCTGTTTTTAGGCGAAATAGGCGTTTTTCTAAATTCAATATAGACCATAATAAGCACAGTAGCCAAAATGATAACCGCCATGATTTTCCGAAACAAGCCCTCATCCACCGATTTGCCTACCAATACGCCCACCAAAATCCCGATAACGATCCAAGGCAGCAGTTTCCAAAAATGCGCCCATTGTGCGTGTCGGTTGTAATACACCACGGCAGCCAAATCTGCGATGCACAAAAGCGGCAGCACGATACCCGTGGATGCTTTACCGCCAAACACGATGGCCATAAGTGTTACGTTCATCATGTCGATGCCTTTCACACCCGATTTGGAAAGACCAATGATGACTGCTGCGAGGAGCATAAGGGTGAATTGGAGCGGGGTAAAATCTTGTAGTAGCATTTGGGGGGTAAAGGTAGGGCGT
>JBEAVK010000359.1:0-2995 GCA_041160955.1 Bacteroidota bacterium | reverse complement strand
TCTCGTGGTTTTCATTGAACAAGTGCCAACCTTGGCGTAAGTATTCATTGAGTTTTTTAGCAATTGCCAAGTCTATTTGGGCAATATTTTCTGCGTGCGTCCATGATTTAAAGCGTTTCATGGGTATAATCTCCTGTGTTCCATCGGCTTTGGTAATGATCATGTTATCTTCATTGCTCCTTAGATATTGAGTAATAAACACGCTAATGGTCATCAAGGAGTCTTGTTTAACTTGTGCAGATGCAGTAGTTTGAAAACCTAAAAAGAGGAAAAAAGCGAATGAAAATGCTGTGAAATACTTTTGTTTTGATCGAAAATTGTTGAAATTTACCATTGTAATATACATTGTTTAAATGAGTAGGCAAATGTAGATATAGGAAAGTGTTATTTTGTTTTAATGTAAATTGTAACTATTCAGCCCCCATAATTCCCGTAGGGAATGTATGTTTATAGGCTAAATAGGATGAAAAGTCCAAATCCCGTAGGGATTTCATGTAAAAAACGCATAAAACAACATACATTCCCTACGGGAATTTAGGGGCAGGGTTCCATTCAGTCTATAAACATACATTCCCTACGGGAATTTAGGAGCAGGGTTCCATTCAGTCTATAAACATACATTCCCTACGGGAATTTAGGGGCAGGTTCCATTCAGTCTTATAATGCGAATCATGGGTTGGGATTTTTAATTAGTTGAAATTCAGATACTTACTGGTGAACGTTTACGAAACCTTCAAGGTTTCGTAAACGTAACGACCTGAAAACCAGTATTTTGATCCAACCCACGATTCGCTTTTATAACAAGTTATTTTATCTCAAACACGCTATCCGCTATCCCCGCATTCACCTTTATTTCCGTCACTTTTGCTTTCATCGGTGTTGGGAAAATACCAGTAGTCGTGGTAGCATGCGGAAATTTAATACCTGCGACAGGTTTGTAATCCTCAAAATCATTCGTGACGGTGGTTTGGCCGCCGTCAGCGCCTTTTGCTTTGCTTATTTCACGTAACTTGAGACTCGTGGTGACTTCGTAAAATTCCGTCTTTTTTGAACCATTAGGGTGGGTTACCTCTATAACATAAGCATTTTTACCGTTTATCTCTTCAATGCCCTTTAGGTCAAGTTGGTATTTGCCATTCAAATAAGCGAGTTCTTTGCATGGAAGCGACTGCTCTTTGAGGTCGTCCAATTCAATACCAGTAATATCGCGTTTTGCACCACCTTGGCCTGTTTGTACTGCTTTTTCGCCGTTGAGTATCGTTTTTCCCATGCTTTGCCCTGCCATTTGCATCTCCATCACCAGTTTATTGCCTTCTTTTTGGCTTTGAGTGACGGTAATATTCATACCTCTTGATTGCATACCTACCGTGGATTGTACCTCTTTCATTGCCTCGATTTTCTCTGTACCACCAATCGCATTTAGGTAATCTGTTATTACCTTTTTACCATCCATGCCCGGAGGTAAATTGGGGTTGAGCGGGCGAATAGGCTCGCCATCGGTGCCATAATAATTGATCTTGTTGCCTGCGGAGAACTGCTTTAGGCGGTCGGCCACGTCATCTTTATTGCCTACTACAAGGATATGGGCGCGTTTCGGTTTGATAAATTTCTGTGCCGTTTGCAGTATTTGTTCTGGTGTGGTGGCGTTTAATTTGGTCAAATAAGTCTGGTAGTAATCTGCTGGCAAATTAAAACGTGCAGCGGTAAGTGCAAATTCGGCAATTGTACCGGGTTCTTCCAAACTGCGCGAAAACTGACCCGTCAATACATTTTTTACTACGGAAAGTTCGGCAGTAGGTACTTTTTTAGTACTCAAAAGTTCGAGTTCATTTAAAAATTCGATCACAGAACTATCCGTTACAGCATTTCGGACACTGGCATTAGCGGTGAACGAACCAATAATTTCGTCTGCACGCAAGGTGGTACGCGCACCATAAGTCCAACCATGTTTCTCGCGTAGGTTAGCATTTACACGACTATTAAAATAGCCACCCAAAATAGTGTTCATCACACGACCGTAAATAGCCTCATCTGTACCGGGCATGAGCTCTACGGGGTAAGTGATATTGATAACGGATTGTACAGCGCCGGGCTTGTGCACAAAGTCCACCACGGCACTATCCGGTGTGTTGGGAACGGTATAAAAACTTTTTGGTACATCACCTTTTTGCCATTTGCCGAAATATTTTTTAGCATATAGTTCTGCTTTAGCCTTGGTGATATCGCCAGTGATGACCAAATAAGAAATATTAGGCTTGAAATAGGTCACATAGTGGTTTTTTACCTGTTCTAATTTGATGTTTTTCAAGGTTTCGTCGGTCGTAAATTCTCCGTAAGGATGGAGTTTTCCAAATCTCAACCTCGCCCCAATATTATTTGCGATAGCATTCGCGTCTGTTTTTTGGGAAGCCAAACTACTTTCTATCCGCTTTTTTACTTTATCAAATTCCTCCTGCGGGAAAGTAGAATTGAGTAAAACGTCGCTCATTAAATCGAGTATTTTCTCCGTATGTTTACTTAGGCAGGCAGCATTTACGCCATAAGCATTGGCGCTAAGGTTGGCTCCGATAAAATCCACCTCTTCGTCCATTGCCGTTTTGGTGCGTGTCGCAGTGCCTTTGGTGAGCATATCGCCAAGCATATTTGTGTAACCGGCGGCATCCCGTTGCAGCACGGGCTGGTAATCAACAAAAATACGGAAAGAAACTTGTGGGAGTTTATGGTTTTCAACAAGGATGACCTTGAGTCCATTATCAAGTACAAAAGTCTCCGCTTTACCAATTTGGATAATGGGCGCATCGCCGGGTTTGGGTGCATTTTTACGTACATCTCCGGTGGGGATAGCGATTTTTGGGGCGATACCTGATGGAGTAGTCGCTTTTGTTTTTTCGCCAGTTTTGGGTGTGCAGGCGGCCATTAGCGTCAAGAACGCGATCACCGCAATGGTAAATATATGTTTAGTCATTGTTGTAAAATTGATGAGTAGGTTATTGGT
>JBEAVK010000352.1:0-10914 GCA_041160955.1 Bacteroidota bacterium | reverse complement strand
CATTTTTTAAAAAACACGTTTAATACACTTTTGAAATGGAGGAAAATGACGTTTACGAAACTAAAAAAAGTTTCGTAAACGTGATCTGTTCCTTGCGGTTTTAAAAATGTCCAGTAGTATGGTTCGAGACGGTTTAGATTAGACACCCGCACCAAGCATGCTTGTATAATGTTTTTCATAACATGGTATTGATTTAAGTAAGTAGCGGCCACCCTATGGCCAAATAAATGATGAGGACTTCCTGTGGCGAAAGGAGTTTGTACTTGGTATTTCAGGGCACTTTGTTGTGATCCAATACCGAAATGTTCGGATACATAATACGCCATACTCATCGGCTAGGGTCTCTCGGGTTTTCATGCGTATTAGGTGCGCATATTCGGCTGGAATTTCCACATTCCGGCCATGTACATGGTTAATAATTGATTTCATATTTAAAGGTATGTTAATGATGTTTGTTGTTTGATATACTTCGGCTCTGTAGGTTTTGTGCATGAAAATCCTACGGTGACCCATAAATCTATGCACAAAACCTAACAACGCTCAGTATAGATAGCAGCGCATATTTGCGCGGGATTCCGTGAGATTAAATACAGCAATAAAAAGTACAAGAACAGTCTTTACAAAAGGGGGTGGATTTGTAAATAATTTAATGTTTAAAATTTAGCGTTGAACATTTATACTGAGCGTAGTTAGGTTTTGTGTACAGATTTATAGGGACGTAATACTATTTTTATGCACAAAACCTACGAAGCCGAACTATAAAATTATTATTTAAAAAATGTTAAATGCTCAATGTTAAATTTTTAAGTATTGGTGAGACAACCTCATTCAGTACTGACAGGAAATAGAAGTCTTCGGTGTATATCCGCTATGCAGTACAGATTAACGTGGTAATTAGTGATCGGTTGTTTCATCGTGTAGGTGGCAACTGGCGATAGAGAAAAGGAAAATACCCAAAGTGCAGTTGCCTTGGACAAAGATATACAGTTATTTTTGAAACATAAAAAGAAAATGTAAAAATATTTAGAAGTGGAGGAAGGGTTTATTGATAATCAAATACTTATGCTTTTTTAATTCTAGGGATTTAACATCTATGGCATTGTTATATGTAGGATAAGAGCGCAAAGGAAGCGGTATTTTATGCTGTATTATTGACAAGTACACCAAGCATCGGTCAAATTCGTCGCCTGTACCCCTAATGCCCCCGAAGGCGATCCCGCTGGCGTACACACTTGAAAAGTCCCTGTATTTCCCGAAAAAGTCTGTGTCACGCTGCCCGTGGCTGGGCTGCTATAAGTCAGCGTAAAAGGTGCGGTGCCAGTAAATGCAGCCGTCACCGTCGTACAAGCACCTGCGCATACGTTGGGGTTGGCAGCAGAAAAAGTGACTGTTGGCAGCGGCCGCCACACCACCTGCACGGCATTGGAAAGATCAAGGCAGGGGTCGTTTAAATCCACATTGCCGTTGAGGTTATTGCCCGCAACTGCGGCAATGTAGTAGGTCACGCTGGTTTGCATGGTGGTAGAGTTGAAGGTAAACGACGGTGTTGTGCTGGTAGCGATGATGCTACCGAGGGTGTCGGCGGGGTTGGAAAACAGGATATATTGCAAAAGGTCATTCGACTCCAAAAATGTTTGAAAGGCCGGAGGAATCGTCGCGTTGCTACCCGGACAAAGATTGGGGGGACCCGACAAAATCAGGCCAGCATTGGTCTCACAGCAAGAGGAACAAATATAAAGGGAAAAAATAACGCCATTGGGAACGCCTGCAAAGATCACGTCTTCCACTTTTAAAGTGCTGATCGTCGTGTTGATGTCCATATTGCCCCAAGCGCCAACTTCCCCGGAAACAGCGCTGACTGCACCAGTCGGCGTGATAATAGCCGGTGTATAGCAAGCGCCAGGTGTGCCAGGTATCGTAATTGGATAAGGGGCTCCATTGATTTCAAACCGCACTTCTTCCTCTGACTGAAAAGCGGGCTGATTGTTTATCGCTGTCAAACCTAATGACACACTGGAAACAGGTGGGGAAAAAGTGAACGTATAACTTCCACTGCTGCTGCCGACACCAACCCAATAAGGCGTTTCGTCACAAAAATCCAGCACGCCAGTTGATCCATCCGATGTAACTGTAACATTTGTGCAGCCCACCGAGATAGTGCCTGATGAATGAAAAACTTGTCTGGTACATTGCCCTTGCAGCTGATACGGTAATAAAACCATAAGCAGCGAAAATAAACTGAAAAGAGGGAATGAGCGCATCAATTTTTTCATTGTACAATCTGTTGTGAGAATTAGTTGCAGTCGTACCAACTACTACTAATCATTATATATTGTTATCAACTATTATCGTTTAATAGCCTAAGTGCGTGTTTTTGGAAAAAAGATATTGGCTCAATTACAGTTACACCAAGCATCGGTCAGACTGGTGGCTTGTATTTGGAGCGGGCCAAGTGCCGTACCAACAGGCACGCATACCTGTATTGTACCCGTAGTCCCGCTGAATATGGCCGTGATGGCTGCTGCTGACGCAACGGAGTACGTTAGGCTGAAAGGAGCGGTACCTGTAAACGTAACCTGCACCGTTACACAGTCGCCACCACAAATATCGGGTTGCGGCAACGCAAACTGTACCGTGGGTAGGGGGCGTTGGAGGATGGAGGAGGTCGCCGTTGCGGTGCAACCATTGGAAGCAGTGGCCGTGACGGTAAAACTGCCGCCTGCCGTTACAGTAATGTTATCTGTAGTCTGCCCAGTATTCCAGACATAAGCAGTGCCTCCATTGGCAGTTAAGGTCACCGTTTGTCCTGGACAAATATTCGGTACATTAGAGATACTTGCATTAGGTACAGGTAGGTTGCCCAAAGTGAAACTAGCAGTACCAGTACACCCAGCCGCTGAAGTGACCGTAGCGGTATAGCTACCGGGGGTAGTGGTTATAACAGAGGCACCGTTGCCACCAGAAGACCACTCATAACTGCTGTAGGTAGCATTATTGATCGATAAAGTAGCAGTCAGGCCGGGACAAACGCTTGGCGGGCCAACGATAACAGGCGGGGTGAAAGGAATAGACGCAACCGTAATGAAAGCACTGCTAGTACAGGCACCGCCATTGCTCGCAATGACGGTGTAAGTGCCTGGCATATTGACGGAAATACCCTGCCCAGTCCCCCCATTACTCCATGAGTACTGTGTAAACCCCGGTGAGGCAGTCAAGGACACCGGCTGCCCATTGCAAACCGCGCTCCCACCAGTTATGCTCAAGGGAGGCAGGCCATTGGCTTCTACGACTACGGTAAAATTCAGGTGGCTGAACTGGTTACATTCTTGTATATAATGTACACAGCCCGATAGGATGCGACGTACACTAACAAAAGATAGTACATGGGTTCCTACTGGGAGGTATATGGGTTCGAAGAGAACGAGCGAACCATTTGGAGGAGGAAACGTATTAATATAGGTGTTCACACCATCAGAAAGTACTACCTCAATTGGCTCTCCCACCCCAAATGAAGAGTTTACTAGGAATATCTGAGGCCTAACATAATCCCCTTCACATACCGTAGCGCTTTGAAACCCGTGGAAATTCGAAATGTTAGGAACGGTAGAGCCGGTGTAGGTGGCTGAGCAGCCAAATTGATCAGTAACGGTCACAGCATGGAAAGTTGTATTAAAGGGAGGATTGCAACCGAGATATGGAATAGACTGCGTAGTAGCACCATTATCCCACAAATAGGTAGCAGCAGCAGGTTGGAAACTCAAAAACTGGGGGTCATTGGCACAAAAGGCATTTTGTGGCGGAGGCCCCATACCGACAATACTTCCAACCGGAGGGGCTCCTTGGGGAATGGTGATGCTCGCGGTTCCTGTACAACCATTTGGACTGGTTACGGTTACGGAGTATGTGCCGTTTGGGTTGTTGAGATCATATTCCGAAAAGCCTGTTGTAAAACCTGTACTCCAAACATAGCTTGCTTCGAAACTTGGAGATACAGACAAAAGAACGTTATTTGCATTGCATACAAAGGATGGGCCATTGATGGAAACGACGGGGCTACTGCCACTGCCAACAGCAAGCGTAGCCGTTGCAGTACAACCACCGTTCAGTTGGGTCACAGTGACCGTATAAGTGGCAGGGGTATTCACGCTGATAGTTGACCCAGTCCCTCCATTTGACCAATTATAGGCTCCGTAAGGGCCGTTGTTGACATTAAGGGTGACCGGACTACCATTGCAAATGGCTGTATTACAGCAGATTACCGGGTTCAAAGAGGAACTGCTCACAACCACGCTCGCTTGGGCCGTGGATACTAAGCCGCCTGCCGTGGTCACAGTGACCGTATAAGTGGTAGTGCCGGTAGCACTTGGAGTAACTACAACGCTATTGGAGTTGCCATTGGCACCTGTACTCCATTGATAGTTAGCATACCCCGGTGTCGCGTTCAGGGTGAATGGTGTGCCAGTGCAAGCCGAAGGTGGTGCGCTCAATTGTACCGGCGGAGGACATGGCGTTACCGAAAAAATCAATGGGGGCACTAAAATGGCGAGTGTATTATTGCCAGAACGAACACTTAGAACAGTATATTGAACATTCTGTGTTGGCGACAAGTTGAAAGAAAAAACATTGCTACCGTTGTCGGGAACGACAATGGTCTGGTTCGGACCGTTGCTCGTCGCTAATACCACCGTGTAGGGACCAGGCAGTACAGTACCTGTGATAAGCATTTGAATGGTCGCAGAAGTAGTAGCCGGCGGACAATATTCATAAGGTGCAGGATTGGGTAAATTATCAATAGATACCGTAAATGGCTGTGCGGAAAGGCCCATTGAACCTGTGATCAAAAAAAGGAGGCAATTGTAAAGATGTTTCATCGTGTAGAGAACATATCATTTTAAATTAAGAATATCTAATGTGTTTTCGGGTCTGATTTAAAAAAAACAAACACATCGTAATAAACACTTAATTCCAAAAAAAAGTTTATGTGCTTTTCTCTGCTTCAAAGTACTTTTTCGGATGAAGGGAAAGTGCTGTGCTATTGACAGTTACACCAAGCATCGGTCAAATTCGTGGCTTGTACCCCCACCGTACCCGGAGACGATCCCGCTGGCGTACACACTTGAAACGTCCCGGTGTTTCCCGAAAAAGTCTGTGTCACGCTGCCCGTGGCTGGGCTGCTATAAGTCAATGTAAAAGGTGCGGTGCCAGTAAATGCAGCCGTCACCGTCGTACAAGCACCTGCGCATACGTTGGGGTTGGCAGCAGAAAAAGTGACTGTTGGCAAAGGCCGCCACACCACCTGCACGGCATTGGAAATATCTAAACAAGGGTCATTCAAGTTTACATTGCCGTTAAGGTTGTTGCCTGCGATGGCGGCTGCGTAGTAAATTACGCCCGTTTGTAGGGGCGGTGCGAAGGTGAAGGATGGAGTGGCACTGGTGGCTAGGATGCTGCCGAGGGTGTCGGCGGGGTCGGAGAATAGGATATAGCGCAGGATGTCGTTGGCAGCCAGTACAGTACCTGTGGTGGGCGGAAAACTGAACGTGCTGTTGACACAGATGTCATAAGGCCCGGGTTGGAGGAGGGTGCCTGCTTCGGTGGTACAGTTACAGTTGGATGGCGGGGGGGGGAATCCGGGCGGAATTTCGCCCATTCCGTACACTCCGGGTATTTCCGGAGGGCCTTGACATATAACTGTAGTGCTGTTGGATGGGATGTCAAAGTCAAGCAACACATTTCCGTCACAGTCAAAATCCAGATTTTGGGTATAAATACCCGCATTGGGGCCGCTGGAAATAACGGCGGTATGTGAACCGCACAGTATTTGGGGATAAGTGTGTACAATATTGGCAGTCAAAGGGTTGCCTACCGTTATTTCAGCCAAGAATGATGCGTTGTTGTCCATGGCAAAAGAGTACAATATGCCGTTCCAATAGAAAATTTCTATCATTCCTATACTGCTGCTAGCTGGGAAACTGCCCACCAGCACAAAGGTATTGGTCGTAGGGTTGTATTCATGCAAATTACTCAAACCGTTTGCTGGTGTAAAGGTGGAAAAATAGACATTGCCATTGGGTGCTATCACGCCCCCTCCTGTAAAAACAATTCCTGACGTATTAAGCGTAACGATAGGATTGGGATTTGGTGGATTAAACTGGTAAATGATCTGTTGTCCGGTTATTACAATGTTCCCATTGGGCAAGGGAACCACATCGCCAATGGTTCCATCAAACAAAGCAGTTGAAACTTCCATGTCAACACAAAATGTGCAGGTTTCCACATTGTAATAACCCAAAGCGATGCCGCCCCCCGACTCATTGCCCACTACATAGATATTGTCCTGTGCGGAAAGGTCAATGCCTAGTGTTGGTATTATTAAAAAAATTATGTAAAAGGTGTATTTCATAAAAAATTGGTGAAAGTTTAAAAATCAAGACTCAATAAATCCGCACCTGCCTGTAAACATGCTCTATCCGCACACCACCAGTATGGCATTGGAATTATTAATGAGACAATTGTAAAGATGTTTCATAGCGTATGGATTGTATCAAATTTAATGTGTTTTACGACCAATTTTAAAAAAATACATGTTTGAAAACACTTAATTTCAAAAAAAGTTTATTTATAGATTCAAAACAACTATGGAATTTAGCCTCAATTGTACGGGTGCTTCGAAAATCGGCTAAAAACGCGCAGGTGACTAATTTGATCTTGTACAAATACTTACCTTTGCCCCAATATGC
Organism: Bacteroidota bacterium; assembly: GCA_041160955.1. GTDB lineage: Bacteria > Bacteroidota > Bacteroidia > Chitinophagales > Saprospiraceae > M3007. The sequence goes on along the minus strand of JBEAVK010000352.1, from coordinate 4,174 downwards.
AAAATATAAAAATAGGACTACTCGGTTACGGAAAAATGGGTAAAGCCATTGAGGCTTTGGCCGAGGCGCAAGGGTGTATCGTGGTTTGGAAATTCGGGCGGAACGCACAGCAGGAGCTTACGCACGCACGCCTCCGCGAGGCCGATGTGGTGATCGAGTTTAGCCGACCGGAATCTGGTTTTCAAAATGTATTGTTGTGCCTCGAAGCGGGTGTTCCCGTGGTAAGCGGTACCACAGGTTGGCAGGAACAATTACCCGTCGCAAAAGCCGCCGCATTAGAAAAGGAAGGTGCTTTATTGTGGGCTTCTAATTTTAGCGTTGGCGTAAATCTCTTTTTTGCGCTGAATACTTTTTTGGCCAAATTGATGCAGGGACAACCCCAATACAAAGCAAATTTAACCGAAATACACCATATTCATAAATTGGATGCGCCCAGCGGTACAGCCGTTACTCTCGCAGAAGGCATCATTGATACTAAGGGGCAATACGACCGTTGGAGTATGGAAAACCCCACTGCTAACGAACTGCCTATCACTGCTGTGCGCGAAGGAGAAGTACCCGGGACGCATATTATTCAATGGGAAAGCGGTTTCGATGCCATCACTATTGAGCATAAAGCACACACCCGTACAGGATTTGCGATTGGGGCTTTGGTCGCTGCAAAATGGTTGGTGGGGAAAAAGGGCGTTTTTGAAATGAAAGATGTGTTAGGAAATTGAAATCTTATATTTATCCAATAGTCCCGCAATGTTTTGCATCGAAAATTTTGCTTTTTGGATGGTATTGCGCTCTGGATCAATCGAAAATGCTACTGCTGTCCGCAAATCAGCACCCACCAAAATCGTTTGGTCAAAAATAGCACCCCGCAGGTCGCAACCCTTAAAAACAGCATTGGTTAAGTTGCTTTCCTCCAATGCTACTTCCTCCATTTTACAGTCTATAAATCGCGTATTTTTGATTTTCAGGCGATAAAAAGACGATAAATTGAGCAGACAAGTCTCAAATTCAAAAGAAAGTGAAAACGGATTACATTCGTCAAAATGCAGCCCAAGCAATTTACATTGAACAAATTTGACCTCCCGAAAAGAAGTATTGCTCAAATTTGCCATGCTCAAATCACAATGTTCAAATACACAATCCGTAAAAACGTATTCAGAAAGGTTGGTATTGGCCAATGTACAATGCTTAAACGTACAATTGTCGTACTCGCCCATGGCCAATTCGGTTTCGTTGGTAAAAATCTGATCCGTGGTATATGGCTTTTGCATGTATTTTTTATAAAATTTTAGCCACAAACGTACGAAGAATCATTTCTAATGCGCAAATTCCTTACTTTTTACCTAATTTTGCCCTTCAATCAAACAAAAAATGCTCTGGCAACCCACCACCACCACCCGCAACAATGCCAATCTTTCCCATTTTATACAATGGCTGGCTGTTCATCCATCGTACAAAGCGAATTATGCCGATTATGAGGCACTTTGGCAATGGTCTGTTCAACAACCCGATGCTTTTTGGCAAGCGATATGGGATTATTTCCAAATACAAAGTGAAGGTACTTACACCACAGTCTTATCGGGCAAAATGCCTGATGTGCGCTGGTTTGAAGGCGCAAGACTCAACTACGCAGAACACGTTTTTCGGCAATATTCCGACCAGCGTCCAGCATTGATTTATGGTAATGAAACACAGACCATGCAGGAAATGTCGTGGGCCGAACTACAACGACAAACGGCTTTACTCGCACAATGGCTGCGGGCGCAAGGCGTTGAAAAAGGGGATAGGGTAGTTGGGTATTTGCCCAATATTCCAGAGGCTACTATCGCTTTTTTGGCCACGGCCGCGTTGGGAGCAGTATGGTCGAGTGCTTCGCCCGATTTTGGAGCGGCCAGTGTTTTGGAGCGTTTTGGACAAATTAAACCCAAGGTGTTGATCGCCGTAAATGGTTATGGTTACGGCGGAAAGGTATTTGACAAAATGGACGTGGTGACGGAATTACAGTCGGAAATGTCTTGTTTGCAAGCGACTATTTTGATCCCATACACACAAGGTTCCACTGCAATGGCATTGCCCAATACCCATTATTGGCCCGATATTACGGCTGCGTCCAATGTGGCGGAAATACTACAATTTACCCGTGTCGAGTTCAACGAACCTTTATGGGTGCTGTACTCATCGGGTACGACGGGTATTCCAAAGGCGATTGTACATTCCCAAGGCGGTATGTTGCTGGAACACCTGAAATACGCTACTTTTCACAATGATGTGCATGTAGGTGAGCGCTTTTTTTGGTTTACTACCACCGGCTGGATGATGTGGAACTACCTCAATGCCATGTTGCTCGCGGGTGCTACAATTGTGTTGTACGATGGTTCTCCCGGTTATCCCGATATGGGTGTGCTATGGCGTATGGCGGCACAGCAAAAAATCCATCATTTAGGCGTGAGTGCGGCCTATATTTTGGCGGTAATAAAATCTGGATTCGAGCCGAGTACATTGGATTTGAGCGACTTGCGCAGTATTGGATCAACGGGTTCTCCATTGCCACCCGAAGGATTTGAATGGATTTATAGTCATGTAAAATCCGATATTTGGCTCACTTCTATGAGCGGAGGGACGGATGTTTGTACAGCTTTTATCGGTGGTAATCCGTTATTGCCGGTGTATGAAGGTGAAATTCAATGTCGTGCATTGGGCTGTGCCATGGAATCGTGGAATGAGCAAGGGCAGCCGCGCACCGAGGAAGTGGGCGAAATGATTGTGACCCAACCTATGCCTTGTATGCCTATTGGTTTTTGGAACGACCCCGATGGCGCAAAGTACCGCAGCAGTTATTTTGAGGATTTTCCAGGGGTATGGCGGCACGGCGATTGGCTCAAAATCACGGCGCGTAATACACTTGTTATATTAGGTCGTTCGGATGCAACGCTCAACCGACAAGGTATCCGTATTGGCACCAGCGAAATATACCGATCAGTGGAGCAATTACCCGAAATTAGGGATAGCCTGATCATCAATATTGAAAAAGAAGACGGGGATTCGTATATGCCGCTATACGTGGCACTCAAAGCAGGGTTTACCTTGGACGATGCCCTTAAAAAGCGTATCGCGCAGCAATTGCGCACCGATTATTCGCCGCGCCATGTCCCCGATGCCATTATTGAAGTGCCAGATATTCCCTATACGATCAGTGGTAAAAAACTGGAATTGCCCGTTAAAAAAATATTGATGGGTAAACCAATGGCACAGGCTGTAAATATTGGCTCGGTACGTAACCCGGAAGCGTTGGAGTGGTTTGTTGGAATATAGTGAATATTCAGCCTGTTTACCAACGAAATTCTAAAGTTGGCTCAAAGGTAGATTAGTGCTTAATTGTCGGGGTGACTGAAAAAAGTCGCCCCGACAATATCCTAATTTTAGATAAGTGCCTACTTGGAGATCATTGAATATTTGCTCCTAATTTTGGCATTATTGAGACCTTCAAGTTAGTGTAGGCCACTATATTTGGACTATTGTCGGGGCGACTTTTTCTGTCACCCCGACAATTTAGTTGAAATCCATTGTTTGCCTATATAAAATATCATGCCCCGGTTTTGTCACCACTCAAGTGATTATTATAAAATTGGCCTCATTGCAGTACCAAATTTACTAAAAAATTATTTGCGACTAGATAGTTATGGAATATACGTATTTTGAAAAAAGTACGTTGAATTGGTTATGTTTTTTAGGTGTCAACTACGTTTCAAATGTATAAAAAACTAATGCAGCATACGCGATTATTTGTCCTAATGTATTTTGCCTGCTTGGGAGGCACATTGCACATTTGCGCTCAACATAGCGCATCTTGCGGCTATAGTACTCAAAACTGGCGTTCATTGTCGGCACTTGCCTCCTCCACGAGTTCGAAGAGTCTGTTTATTTTACAACCCAATGGACACCACAAGAGTATCCAATATAAAGCATTATCCTTACGTTTTCCAGCAGTACCTCAGGGTGTTAATGAAGTAAATTCCCCTGTTTTTTTGCCCCGGTGGTCATCTGCGGATTTGCCCGTTTTTTGTCGAATTGAGCATGAAGTGGCTAAAATTATGCCAATTATGATTAAATTTAGATTGGGTTCTGTGGAATATGTCGATTGGTTGGAAGGGAAATAGTGCAAGCAATAATCCACCTC
>JBEAVK010000349.1:0-12885 GCA_041160955.1 Bacteroidota bacterium | reverse complement strand
GGGCTACGATCAATCAACAATGAGAACGGATCTATTCCTGCTTTTTCGGGCTTCTCATCTGTCACAAACGTAAATACCTGCTCTTTCTGCGTGATTTTTACCCGCTCTCGGTACAGTGTTTTCCCATAAGTTTTCCCTTCTCCTGGTGGCGCAAATGCCCCGATTTCTACGTAATCATTGATGTCCACAAAATTTTGTTTACCCATTTCGTCTGCTTTTATTTTAGCAAATTCCACTTTGATCGTGACCTCCCATTTACCATTGCCCAAATCCTTCGCGGAGGCTTCGCGGCATCGGTTTTCAAAGAGTGTAATTTCTTCAAAAAGGTCTTTTACCACGTAGTCCAATGAATCTGGTGTTACCGCATAAAACTCGTCGATGGCATCCATACTATTCGGATATGGCGGCTTTTTATAGCGGAATTTTTCCAAAAACGCCCGCATGGCCACGTTTACCTTGTCTTCGCCGATGAGTTCTTTGAGGTGGTACATTTGCACACTACCTTTATTATAGTGGATATAGCCTTGTCCTTCGCAACGCGCCAAGGGTAGCTCTTTCTCGGTTTCGCGCCCACGCCCACGCAGGTAACGATCCATTTCGTAGCGCAAGAATTTGCGCATTTGATCGCGGCCATACTGGTGTTCCATCACCATTAAAGCACTCCATTGCGCAAAAGTTTCAACGAGCATTTCGCCGCCTTGCATACTTGCACCACATTCTTGATGCCCCCAGTATTGGTGTCCAATTTCGTGCGCTGCGACATAAAACATCAGGTCAATATCCTTATCGGGATCTTTAAAATCTTGTATAAACCCAACACCTTCGGAATAGGGCATAGTACCGGGGAACGACTGTGCAAATTCGGAAAAGCGCGGAAACTCAATGATCCTACATTGTTTATGGTAATATGGCCCAAAATTGGTGGTAAAGTATTCCAATGATTTTTGAATGGCCATAAGCATACGTTCCACATTTTCGGTGTGGTCTTTATGGTAATATACTTCCATTTTTACACCATTCCAATCGCGGCGTGCTACTTCGTAACGCGCACTAAGGAAGGAGTAAAAATTGAACGATACATGATCCAATTTGTAGTGGAAACAACGGCGACCATTTTCTTCCCATTCGCGGATCAAAGAACCAGGACCAATCGCAATTTGGTCGGGCGCAGTGCGGATAGTTGTTTCTACATTTACCCCGTCGTTATTGATACCGATATAGGCTTCTCTTAGGTGGAGCGTATCTTGGCGGTTGAGTGCTGGACGGCGCGATTTTTCGGGTAATCCCAATTTTTTACGGCGGTTTTTATCGACCAATTCGCTGCCTTCAATATACCCAAAAACGGGGATAATATCGGTATTGTCAATAAAAGTACCATTTTGTACCACACGTGACCATTTGATTTCGTTGGCAAATCCCTTTGGATCAAAATTGGTCGTAAATTCCAAGTCCATCGAATCGCCAGGCACAAATGCGGGTTCAATTTTGTACATCCGCCAATTCAGGTTCGAGTCGTTGGTAATTAATGAAATTCGGGGGTTTTTGATCTCAAATTTGCCATTTTGCGGCACATTTACAAATAATGTATCAATGGCTTCATCATAAATATTGCGCGTTTTGAATAAACCTTTTACGTGCAAATTACGCGTTTCGGGATAGAGATCAATATCGTACTTCACATCATAAACGCGGGGTTGGATACGACCTTCGAGGTATTTGTACTTGAGTTCGTATTCTTTTTGGCGTTCTTCCACGACATCGCCCGTTATAATTTTATTGACGATTTTGGTATTATAATACGTCCATCCTCCTATGCCGAGCCACAGCGTGAGTGCCGAAATACCAAATACGCGGTATTGCTTCCATTCGAGTCCAGCATTGGCAAAACGTTCTTTCCACGAGCCCATACGCCCCCTTGGCCAAAATAAGATAGTCCCCAAACCCAATAATGCGCTAAATGCCAGCCAATAACTATTAAACCACGTCAAACCTTGTAAGAAAGGTTGGTATCCATAAAAATCGGAGAGTGTGTAACTAGGTGTACCCCCAAATTTTATCATATTGCTTTCAATATCCATTGCACCCCATGCAAATGTATTGACAATCAGTAAGATAACAACGATAAAAAAGCCGAGGTACATATTGGGCGATAAAGCATGTACCAAAAAAGACAAAGCCAAAGTAGTGGCAAAACCCAACATATCCATGACCAATAATTCACGGATATAAGTCCCCCATTCGTGTCGATGGAAACCTAATGCTTTTTGTGCCAACACCGCAGCAAACATGACGACTAATTGTAGGACAAACATCAAACCCAGTATTGCCATATATTTACCTAACCAAACTGTCCAGTTTTTGGTAGGTAGGGCATCATTAATATCGTTCATTTGGTGCGTCCGTTCTTTCCAAATGATATACCCGCTAAAATACACCATAATGATGATCGTAAACAGGTAAAAAGATCCTCGAATCATATTGACCATGGTATAAGTCACGGGTAACTCGTGTGTACCATAGCCTTCGTTGGCAAACATCAGATTGGGGACACAGTTCAACAGCCCCATCAATGTAAGTAAAATAAACGCTACACTACGCACGGTTCCAAGCCATTCGGTTTTAAATTGGCTCCAGAGTTGTTGCAAAACAATACCTGTACCGGTGCGGGGTGATACTTTAGGTAAGGCATCCGAGCGACTGAACGTAGCGTCCTGCGTTGTTTCGACCGCCTGTTTTTGTTGTTTTTTACCCCCTATTTTTTTATCAGAAAAATCAAAGCGGAGATAACCAATCACCAAACCGGCCAAACCTACTGCAATCCAAATCAAACGATTGAGGAGCAAATTGCCCTGCAAGCCCATGGACATTGTGTTTTTATCTTCTACCGTCCAATATTTTGATTCTAAACCAAAGGCACTGAATCCAAAAGGATCTAACAATGCGGCCATTTGCTCGTTTTTCATATCATTGATGAAATTTCCAGCGACAATATACCCCACCAATAAGGCCGCCGCAGTCACAAAGGAGTACAGCGTAGAGCGCGTATTGACAGAAACGGCATAAATAAGACAGCCCGAAAAGAGCAAATTAGGTATTGCAAACACCAAAAAACCATTGATATGCCCGCCTAACTCAAATGCACCAAATCTATTGGCTGGTAGCCATTCAAAGACTTTATTCAGTTCTACGCCCGCCCACATACCGAGTGAAACACCCAGCATCGGGATAAGCGCAATAATAAAAGCACCAAAAAAGTGGCCAAAATAATAACCACTTTTGCTAATGGGTTTGGAAAATATAATCTGACTGGTTTTTCGCTCAAAATCGCGAATCGCAGCAGTATTGAGGAATGCAGTAGCCAAAAACAAGCCGATTAAGGAAAATACACCATACCAGTTTTGTGCAACAAATGGCGCATTTTTATGCACATTTCCAAAACTGCCACCGATGCTAATTTGATCGGAAATAGTACCCCCAAAACAAAAAAGGGCAATGATGGCTAAAAATATCCAAGGCATGGGAGATTTTTGTCCCACGCGCAATTCAAATTTAAAAAAAGTACTAAACATGTGTTGATTTATTCAATTTATTCAGACTATTTTGATTTAAAAATCAAAAAAATCAAACAGTTTGGTTAATTTTAGAGAAAAATACTTCTTCGAGTCCTGCTTCTGTTGGCAAGAACTCGTTGCCCGGATCGTCATCGCTGATGATGTGGATTACGGGTTTTCCTGCAATTAATTTATTGGAAATCAAATCTTTACCATATAGCACCTGCATTGCATCCAGTTCCGACTTATGAATTGATTTTTTCCAAACCCTGCCATGTAATTGTACCAAAGCGGCATCGGGGGTGCCAGCGTACAGCACCTGACCGCCATTGATGATCGCCATATTGGGACATAACTCTTTTACATCCTCTACGATATGTGTACTGAGGATAACAATCACGTTTTCTCCAATTTCGGAGAGCAAGTTGTAAAACCGATTGCGCTCGCCAGGATCGAGGCCCGCAGTAGGTTCATCTACAATAATCAATTGAGGATCGCCCAATAATGCCTGCGCAATTCCAAAACGTTGGCGCATACCACCAGAATAAGAAGAAACGGCTTTTTTGCGGTGCTCCCAAAGGTTAACACGTTGTAATAATGCGTTTACTACTTCCTTGCGGTCTTTACCCGAAATACCTTTTAATATAGCCAAATGATCCAACATTTCTATCGCGGATACCCGTGGATATACACCAAATTCCTGCGGCAAATAACCAAGTGTGCGTCGCACTACTTCTTTATCGGTGAGTACATTGATATCGCCCAGTGTGACAGTGCCGCTATCGGCATCTTGTAGCGTAGCCAAGGTGCGCATTAGCGTGCTTTTGCCTGCGCCATTAGGGCCTAGTAAGCCGTACATACCTGTGGGTATATCCAGCGAAACATCCTGAAGGGCTTTTACGCCGTTGGAATAGGTTTTGGATAAGTTGCGAATGGTAAGTTTCATATCTGCTGTTGAATGCGTTGTGAGTATCTGTAATTATTGTCACAAGATGACGTTAACAAATCATTAAAGGTGTCAAACATTAGAGGAATAAGTATAAATGACTGACGAAATACTGTTTTTTAGGGATTAACACTATTTTTTTAATACCCTTTTCAAAAATGCCATTATAGATTCGGTATAGGCTGTGCCGCCATAAGTGGACAAGTCATTGTGGTGCGCGCCTTGAACGGGATAAAATTGCTTATCCGTACTGGCCAAATGGTTAAAATTGAATTGTCCATAATTATAACTGATCCGCTCATCCTCCGTGCCATGCGACATAAAAACGGGGCATTTGATGCATGCTGCTGCCTCGTAAGGCTTAATAGAATCTGGTTCAAATTGACCTTGGAGCGCAGCGCGATGAATTACATTGTCGGCAAATGCATGAGAAGATACTTTGAACATACGCCATTGATAATCATACACAATATTCCTAAAATCGGAGAACGTACTTTCCACAATACCAAAGGCAATACGTGGATCATAAGCCATAGATTGCAGCGCAATAGCACCACCCAATGAATGCCCCCAAACGCCAATACGCAGCGTGGAATCGCGCGCAAGCAGATAATCCATTAGCAAGGCAATGTCTTTTTTCTCCTTATATCCATACGTGCAATAATTCCCACCGCTTTGCCCATGCGCGCGCGAATCCATCATTACAGTGGAATAGCCCTCCGACCATAGCCATTGAGCCGTGGGCAACCAACGCTCTTTGCAATTGCCTACACCGTGGAGCAATATAATAACGGGCCGCTGCACGGAGTCGTGGCGCACCCAAATTCCTTTCATCAAGGCACTATCGGCAGTGTGTAAGTTGATGGCCTCTGCCGGAAGGCTAAAATCGGCGGGTGTGCGGTCCCAATTCACGCGACGAGGATAAAGGATCATCCCCGGAGCGATAAAATAAAGTACGGTGAATAGTATCAGCAACAGAATGCCTGTTCCGATAAGTAAGCGTCGCAATAGTTTCATGGTTCAAATTTAAACAAACGCGGTGTATATAGCATTTTTTTTATACAAACAGGCACAAAACAAGGGGTTTATTGTCAACTGTGTACGACCAATATTTTAAAAGAACATCCTACTTATTCCTTCATTTTGCTAAAATTACACCGATCTTTGCGCCATGAAATGGAACTATTTATGCCTAATTTTCGGTGCGTTGGCACTCATTCAGGCTTGCCAACGCGATCCGTACCGCGAGGGTGCGCTTTTGTATAAAACGCAATGTGCCAATTGCCACGGCGACGATGGGCAAGGTCTCGGGGAATTGATCCCGCCATTGGCAAAATCAGATTATTTAGCACCGCACCGCGCCGAATTACCCTGCCTGCTGGTAAAAGGGCAAAATGATACCATTGTCGTAAATGGTAAAAAATATTTTGACCAAGCCATGCCAGCCAACGAGACCCTCAGCGATGTGCAGGTATCGAATATCCTCAATTATGTCCATAATAATTGGGGTAATGAGCAGCCAGATTTCACCTTAGATGAAGTACGGAAAGCACTCAAGGGCTGTAAATAACCCGTATTTTAGCGTGAATGTACAAAGTATGGAGTACTTAGATCAACTCATATCTCGTTCCTCGTCGTTCGTCTCTAAAAAAGATTGTACCTTTGCACTCCATTTCATGGATTATTCAAAATTGTTTAGATGTCTTTTACTGAAGAAATAAGCCGCAGGAAAACTTTTGCGATCATTGCCCACCCGGATGCGGGCAAAACCACCCTCACCGAAAAACTCTTGCTGTTTGGTGGCGCCATTCAAACGGCAGGTGCTGTAAAAAGCAATAAAATCAAAAAAAGTACGGTCTCCGACTTTATGGAAATCGAACGCCAACGCGGTATCTCTGTGAGTACTTCTGTGATGGGTTTTGATTACCGCGACCTTCAGATCAATATCCTCGATACGCCCGGCCACGAAGATTTTGCGGAAGATACCTACCGTACCCTTACCGCTGTTGACTCCGCCATAGTGGTGGTGGACGTGGCCAATGGTGTGGAAAAACAAACCGAAAAATTGACCAAAGTATGCCGGATGCGCGATACACCGATCATTTTCTTTGTCAATAAAATGGACCGAGAGGGTAAGGATGCATTTGATTTGCTCGATGAAATTGAACAAAAATTATCGGTACGGGTACGCCCGTTGTCGTGGCCGATTGGTATGGGTTCGCGTTTTAAAGGCGTTTATAATTTGTATGCGAAATCGTTGGTACTGTTTAATCCGCATGGCACACAAGACGAAGGCGATCTGATTATTTTTGAAGACCTTGACGATCCAGATTTGGAAAAATATATCGGCGATACCCCCGCACGCGAACTACGAACCGAAGTAGAAATGGTGGAAACCGTTTATCCCCCGTTTTCGCGCGAAGAATATGCCAATGGTAATATTTGTCCGGTGTTTTTTGGTTCAGCCGTTAATAATTTTGGAGTAAAGGAAATGTTGGATTGCTTTGTAGAAATAGCACCTCCACCGTTGCCTCGTATCACCGAAGAGCGCGTGGTACTACCCGAAGAGGAAAAATTTTCGGGTTTTATTTTCAAAATTTTTGCCAATATGGATCCGCGCCACCGCGATCGTATTGCCTTTTTGCGGATCTGTTCTGGCAAATTTGAGCGCAACAAAAACTACCGCCATATTCGGCTGGGCAGGGAAATGAAATTCCCCAATCCTACCGCATTTATGGCCTCGCGCAAAACACTATTGGACGAAGCCTTTCCGGGCGATGTCGTGGGTTTGTACGATTCCGGTAATTTTAAAATTGGAGATACTTTAACGGAGGGGGAAATCTTGCACTTCAAAGGCATCCCATCGTTTAGCCCCGAGCAATTCCGCTATGTCGAAAACGCAGATCCACTCAAACAAAAGCAATTTGCCAAAGGTTTGGATCAATTAATGGACGAAGGCGTAGCACAAATGTTTATCCGCCAAAGTGATGGCCGCCGGATCATTGGTACTGTGGGCGCGCTCCAGTTTGATGTGATACAACACCGTTTGGAAAGCGAATACAATGCAAAATGCCGTTATGAACCCGTGAGTTTGCACAAAGCCGCTTGGGTACATGGGGCAGCGGCAGATATGAAAGAATTTTTAGAGCGCCGTAAGCGCGATATTGGCAAAGATAAAGACGATAATTGGGTGTTTTTGGCAGAGACGGGTTGGGTACTTCAAACCGTACAAGAGGCATTTCCAAATATTGAGTTTAGATTTACCAGCGAATAGAGTGCCATTTATAAGTTTAACATAAATTTATTACAGCATGTATTAGATTGTATTCAAACATGGTAATGGTAAAAAACAACGCAAAATTGGTTCAAAAGTCCCAATTTTAAGTGTTAACTCATATAGTAGCAGTATTTATTAGCACTAAATGTCGCCAAACTTGCGTTATTCCCAAAAAACAAAAATCAAGAATCATAAATCATACATCATAATTTATATCTCCCTACCTTTGTCCCGCAATGAATTGTTCTGCATATAATTTGCCAAATCTGCTCACGCTCACCAACCTATTTTGTGGTTGTTGTGCCGTATTATACCTTTTTCATGGTCATCCAGAAACTGCCGCTTGGTTCACACTATGCTCGTTCATCTGTGATTATCTGGATGGGATGTTGGCGCGTGCGCTCAAGATCAGTTCTCCATTGGGCAAAGAATTGGATTCGTTGGCCGATGTAGTGAGTTTCGGGGTAGTACCTGGTGCCATGCTCTATATGCTATTGGCCAATGGCGACACAGTGGAAATACACAGTGCTGCGTTGCCAGCATTTATTTTGTCGGCATTTTCGGGTTTACGTTTGGCCAAATTCAATTTAGATACACGGCAAACCACTTATTTTATGGGTTTAACCACACCAGCCTGTACGCTATTTGTGTTGGGTATTACCTTGTCGGCTTGGAAAAACCTATTTGGCATTGGCGATTTTTTTAGGTCAAATGCGTGGTTAATCTATTTACTTATCCCCGTTTTGTCCGCGTTACTGTTGAGTGAAATACCCATGTTTGGACTCAAACTCAAAAGCCTGGATTGGAAAAGCAATGCGCCAATATTTGCCATGCTCACAATCCTTGCGCTTTCCGTTTTTTTTGTAAAAATATTAGCATTGTCCATTACAGTGCTGTGCTATATTGCGATATCCATCCTGTTTAAAGAAAAAGTAACAGGATAATTTTTTTTGTACATGAAATATTCAGCAGAAATAGACATCATGCCGCACGACGGCTTGCTCGATCCACAGGGCAAAACAGTATTGAACAACCTCAAGCACCTCCACCTCCACGATGTGTCTGATGTGCGCATTGGCAGGCATGTAAGTATGCAATTCGAGGCCAATGGAGCAGAAGAAGCACGCGAAAAAGTGGAAACTGCCTGCCAAAAACTATTGGCTAACCTGATCGTGGAAACTTACCGCTACGAACTGAAGGAGGTATAACGGATCGCTATGTCCGCCCAACGCCACAGTGATTTGATCCGCACCGAAGCCCACCGCTTGGGCTTTGCGTTTGTGGGTTTTGCCCGCGCCGAAAGGCTCGATAGCGAAGCCGCAAAACTGGAAAAATGGCTGCAACAGGGCGCACACGGGCGTATGGCGTATATGGAAAACCATTTCGATATGCGCCTCGATCCAAGGCTATTGGTGCCCGGTGCTAAAACTGTGATTTGCCTCGCCTTCAATTACCACAATCCCGAACGACAAACCGATCCCGATGCACCCAAAATAAGCCAATACGCTTATGGCGAGGATTATCATTTTGTGGTAAAAGATAAACTAAAGTCACTATTGGCCTATATCCAAACCGAGATAGGCGAGGTGAACGGTCGTTGCTTTGTAGATAGTGCACCAGTATTGGAACGCGAATGGGCGCGGCGGGCAGGTATCGGCTGGAATGGCCGCCATACCCTGACGATAAATCCCAAGCGCGGTTCCAATTTTTTTCTAGCAGAAATCATCTGCGATCTCACCCTTATTCAAGATGATCCTATCCGCGATCATTGCGGCACTTGCACGCGTTGTATCGACGCATGCCCCACCAAGGCCATTGCGCCAGAGGGTTATTTTTTGGATGCTTCAAAATGTATATCCTACCTTACGATTGAACTCCGCGATACACTTCCGCCCGAGTTTTCCGATAAAATGGACAATTGGATGTTTGGTTGCGATATTTGTCAGGATGTATGCCCTTGGAACCGTTTTTCGGAACGACACCAAGAACCTGCTTTTGAGCCGCACCCCGAATTACTTCAAATGACCCGCAAGGAATGGGTAGAACTTACAGAAGAGGTGTTCGCACGGGTATTCCGTAAATCGGCGGTAAAAAGGGTGAAATATGCGGGTTTGGTGCGGAATATTGGTGCATAAGACTACATTTTTACCACCTTCCCCGATGACCACTGTACGCCTTTCCAAGATACTTCCCAGGCATAAACTCCCTTTGGCAGATGCTCTACTGTAAAGTATTGCTCAAAATCGCGCAGCGTGCCTTGAAGTACTTCCCGTCCAAAAAGGTCAAACAATTTGAACTCCGGCTGTACACCATGTATCATGGCTGGTAACACAACCCTTAAATGAGTGCTAAATGGATTAGGACTTATTGTTACTTGTGGTTGTAAAGGTAAGTCACCTACGCCAGAAGTGCCACTCACTACTATTGATCGGCACAATGTATCCGCGCCATACTGGTTTTTTACAATAAGACAGGCAGTGTAAGTACCTGCTTCTGCATAAGTATGCACAGGATTGATCTCTGTACTACTACTCCCATCCCCGAATGTCCAATACCATTCCGTTGGTTCATAGTAAGAGGCATCCGTAAATGTAATGGCAAGTGTCGATAATGTATCCTCTATATCTTGGTGAAACATAGCCATAGGTATATTATTGATACCTAATGTATCGCAAGCAGAACCATCAATAGGGCCAAGACGGTAGTTGGGATAATAGCCTTCTGCCCCAAATGTATAAGAAGGCAATACGATTGCCCGTTGATTAAACCGACAAGCCGCACCCACCCTATTCGGAAAATCCAATACATGCACATAATGTGTTGTCCCAGCAAAAAAATAAATTTTCCCATTAGGACCACGCTGCATTGTTAACAAGGACGTATAACCGCCGGGACCGAGCGTATCAAAAAAACTTTCATCCACACCGACAACTTGCTTTGATGCCTCGATATCTGTTGACTTTATATCATATTGAATCAATCTACGATAAAGGCTGTCACCTGTAAATAAATACCTGCTATTGGGTGAAAAAACTAGATAATTATTGCTGTATATAGGAATCGGTAGGATTTTATAATTGGAAATAGTACCATTGCAACGGTCAAAATCGAATACCGCCAAACCATTGACAGCATCTCTGATCGCGAGTTTTGTGCCATCTGGTGAAAATTCTGCGGATTTAATTCCTTTAGTAAGCAAAGGCGCACCAAAGTATTGTGTATCTTGTAACACAAAACCGTCGGGATTGAGTAACCAAGAATAAAACCGATTTTCTTTGGAATCGGGTAATACGATCCACCAATCGCGGCCATTAGCATGGCGATTGGCGATGGCAATACTAAAACAACCGTTTGCCAATACTTTATCCTGCTCTATCACGGTACCGGGGTTGGTAGAAAAATCGACAATATGATACATATATTTGCGCAATAGACATTGAAGGTTGGTATTGGCGGATTCAAAACTGAGTAGAAGAAATTTATTACTGTCGAGCGGAAGAGAAATTATCCCATGATGTATATTTTGCGATGGTGGAGTTTGGGTGGCACATCCAAAATCATTACTATTTAGGCTCTCCGTAACGGGTACAGGGGGAGTGCCGTACCGCCAAATACTGCACCCATTGCTATAATACAAAAACTGACCATCTTTAGTGGATAAACTATGGTGGGTTTGACTGAGGAAATAATCGGTCTCCATACCAGTTACGGTGGGCGGATAGGTATTAAAACTAATTACAAAATTGCTGGGTGGCCCCGGCAATAGATCGTACTCACCTGCAAACCAGTGGTAATCATATTTTTGAGATAGGGCGGGCGTAGCAAGGATCAATAAAAAAAAGATAATGTGTTTCATAAGAAAAAAAATGTGGCCATGCGCCAATAATCTATTGGACGCATGGCCTATATTTAGTGCATATTATCGGATAATGATTGGAGTGGTTTGTATTTCCTTATCCCCAATCCGGACGGTAAGAAAATAGGTGCCGTTTGTTTGTTGGGATAAGTCAAAAATCATTGTAGCCGTATCTAATGTAGCAGCGGTCTCTTTTACAATAGTCCCTGTCACAGTATATACCGTAAAAGTAGCGTACTTTCCTTTGTGTTGCTCGGGAATAGAGATATAGACCATCCCATCCGAAGGATTAGGGTAAATATCCATAGTCGCTGTCGGTGTTGTTGTTGGGCTTTCCGCTGCTTCCCGTGCCTTACCCTCAGGGCTACATCCCGCAGGTGCCAAATCGCGTACCGCAAGTATATGGTATAATGATTGCGCCATACCGACCCCAATACCACCCTCAGACGAACACTGCTCCGCAATGGCTTTTATTTGTAGTCTTGTTGCGTCATTCCACGCGGTATTCATCGGAATACTGGACAAAAATGCAGCAATAACAGATTTTAGGTTGGTCTCATAGATATTATTGGGTACAATAGCACTCAATTGTCCCTGTAATACGGTGGCCGAATTACCCATATCTGCCAAATATTGTAGCCCTAATTGCTCATTTGCCGTCACTAATAGATCCAATAATGAATCTTTTTGGGCGCGTTGCACTACAAGATTTTCTAATTGAGCAGCATCTGTCGTGTTACTAATAGCTACATCAAGCGTATTTAACCCGCTTTGAAGTGTTTCCATGGATACATTATTGTTACCTACTGCTACTTTTAGCGCACTCGATGGTTGGAATAGATTTCGCATCGCAGATTGAATTGGGATAAAAGATGCTATTGGAGTACCCGACATCGTATTTTTGAAATTATCCATTACTGGATTATTGAGGGTAAGTGATGGGTTTTCAAAGAGCTTCTGATACAAGCCCAAGCGAAGGTTCCATTTCTGCGTTTCCGAGTAATCCAACGTATTATTGGCTACTTTTATATCGGTAGCACTCACATCTGGCGGACCAGTAAGCCCCGGAGGTGCTGGGCAACCATCTAGGAAACAGGTGGGTTGTGCAGCAGTGCTAGTCCTAAACCAAAGTAAATTTGGAGAAATATTGGTTGGCTGCTCTATATTTGTACCCGTTTGTATCGGCCTAACAAAATATTGAGAATAAGCTAGGGAAGGCCCACCTTCATGCAAAGCTTGGAACTCTACAAAAGGT
>JBEAVK010000348.1:0-9866 GCA_041160955.1 Bacteroidota bacterium | reverse complement strand
AGTATGGTTACTGAGTTTATCGAAGTATGGTTACTGAGTTTATCGAAGTATGGTTACTTAGTTTATCGAAGTATGGTTACTGAGTTTATCGAAGTATGGTTACTGAGTTTATCGAAGTATGGTTACTGAGTTTACCGAAGTATATTTGTGTCGAATTTCGCTCGAAACACCATTCTGGACATACGCAACGCATCTAAAAAATGCGGCCTAAAAAGGGCGACACTTCGTAGATACCATCGTCAGCAACAATGAAAAATAAAAAAATTATGATAGAAATAAAAAGTAAAAAGTCCCTTCCGTCCAGCATTCTAACTTTTGTGTTTATCGCACTTCATCTTTCTTCTTGCTATGGACAAGTCAATGAAAATGGTGGGAAGGAGGAAAACACCCAAAAGAACCAGACAACTGTTTTGAAGCAAAATACGATATTTCCGCAAATTCATACCAATTTAAACGGAAAGGTGAGCCAATTTGTCAGGGCGATGTACCAAGATACAAAAGGGAACTATTGGTTTGGAACAAATGGAAATGGGATTATCCGTTACGATGGTAAAACACTTGAAACAATGACAATCGAAGGAATCCATCCAAATATTAGGGTGATAGAAATTGTAGAAGATAAACTCAGTAAACTCAATAAAGAGAGCGGTTACGCAATTAGATTCGGCCATATATAAGTTGGTTCAATTTTTTTGATTTGGTTAGTTGGGTAATATGCCTTAAATTTGCATAAAATTATTTACAATGAATATCCAAACAGTTAATAACCAAATTATTATAACGCTTCCAGCAACGATTGATCTGGAAGGCGTACAGCGTCTTATCAACTACCTGCTTTACAAAGAAGCGACCAAAGATAGTAAAGCCAAACAAGAGGATGTTGATAAACTTGCCCGTGAAGTCAACAAACAATGGTGGGAGGAAAATAAACATCGCTTCTTGCCCGGATGAAATTTGTAGTTGATACCAATATTGTTTTCAGTGCTATCTTGAACACTCAAAGTAAGATTGGCGATCTGATTATGAACTCTCATGGGATATTAGAGTTCCATGCGTGCGAGACCTTGCGATTAGAGTTAAAAAGACATCGGGCAAAACTACTTGAATTGTCCAAACTCAGCGATGAGCAGTTAGACCAGTCTATCTACCAAATTACAAACTATCTAAATTTCACAGCAGAAGCCTTAATACCTTTTGAATACTGGCTCAAAGGAGCGGAATTGGTGAGAGACATTGACATGGATGACATAGCATTTTTGGCATTGAATGAGGTTTTAGGCGTAAAGTTGTGGACTGGTGACAGAGAGTTGATGAAAGGTTTGGCAAAAAAGGGGTACACCAATTTCATCACGACTGAAGAGATATTCAATTTGCGCTCGCTACTCGAATCATAATAATAAACAGCGAATTGAGTAGGAAGAGGCGGCAAATGCCGCACCAGCCCTATTGCACCTGTAGATATCCCGACCATACTTCGATAAACTCAGTAACCATACTTCGGTAAACTCAGTAACCATACTTCGATAAACTCAGTAACCATACTTCGGTAAACTCAGTAACCATACTTCGCTTGAAACACCATTTTAGGCACATACAATGTACTGCCTATTATGCCTCCTAAACGTCGGTACGTCAGCAGTGACAACGTCAGTTGCAAGTTTTATTCTGCTGAATTTTCTATGTTCATTGAAGTGAATAAGATGATAAATTTAGCGTTCATTTGGAATAACTTTATATTTGCCCGATATTAAAATGTCAGTACATTATCTTTGCGAATATTTTACATTAATCAATATGGCCAAAGTGGTTTTAATTAAAGTCTTACTCCTTAGCATTTTTCTTGTTTATGCCGACAACAGCATTGCACAAGACATTACCTACTTGACAGGAAGTGGTAATTTTACCAATGGAGCAACAACTGATGAAGAAATACATCAGATAAATGCTTTGAATTTTACAGGTGCAAAAAGAACCAGGGTTAGCGTATATCCCTCGTACTATTACAATTTAGGTACTCAAATGGGAAATCCTGCATCTATTGACAGCATCATGATTTTACTGCACCAAGGCGGTATTACCCCGATGATTCTTTTTGAATATTATGGTTGGTACAATGCATTAGGATCGTACGATAAATGGTACGAAATAGGCCGGAGTTTCGCTGAGCGGTGGAGACCCAATTCTCCATATTTGCTGTCTAAAAATATAACAAACTGGGGTATTTCTGTGTATTCGGCTATTAATGAACCAGATATCAATATGCCTTATGTCCCCAGAACGATAGCAGAAGGCGCTGAAAATTATCACGATGCACTAGAAGGATTGGCTGATGGTATTCATGCTGTGGATACAAGTTTGAGTGCCATTCCCGGAGGATGGGCATCACAAAATGCTTTTAGTTGGAATGATGCCAATGGATATGCTACCGCCATTGTCGATTTGATCAATAATGGAAAATTGGCAGGATTTGATTTGCATACCTATAATGACAATACCTTTGCACCTATTGTCGATAAACAAAATGAATTTTATTGGCGATATTGTGCCCAAGCAGATTTTAACGAGATCCAGGAGGAAATCGGGATTACGAGACCGATCAAGTTTTATGCAACAGAATTTAGTTATAAAGGAAATATACTGGGCATTAGTGAAGAAGAATCTGCGAAAAGACAATTTACGTGTATCTGGAATAATATAGGTGCTGTAAAAAGCGACGGTGCTTCTCACGCCACTGAATTTGCATTGGTTTGGAATTTATTTAACACCGTCGAATATGATTCCGTTTATGGTATGTGCAATCAACTGTCTCCATATATCCCCAATCTCAAAGGACAAACATTTAAACTTGTCATGGATCTCGGCGCTGGTATGAATTTCACCTATTTAGATCCCAACAATTCGGGTATTTATAAACTTACCGATGGCGAAAAAGAGATGTGGGTGTGGCAAAATTATTACCGTTGGAGCAATATAGAAGGAACGGAATTTACCATCGATTTACCAGAAAAGGCTTCAAAAATATTGCTTTATAATTATAGTGGTTTAATGGATTCGGTAGATGTATTGGGCTTACAAAATTATACATTTACCCAACTGCCAGAAAGCGAAACATTAGTATTTGTCATTTTAAAGCAGCCAATCGTTTCGGTAGATAAAGATTTGGAACTATATACTGATTTTAGATGGACAGCATCGCCCAATCCTGCGACAGATATTGTTTCCGTTAAATGTCAAGGTAACCCGATTTTACAGACTAACTGCATCGTACAAGTTAAAGACATGACGGGCAAGGTTCTGTTGGAAAAATCAATAGACAAAGGTGATTTTTCCATGGATATAAGTGCTTTTCACGCAGGTGTTTATATGATGACAATAGCCAATAGTGCAGTCAAAACTTGTATCAAAGTTGTGAAAATATAGAAAAGCAAAAATGCTGCTACATAAAGGCAGCCGAAAATTGTGCTAAACGTCTTAAAAAGCGACTCAAAGCGTTACCAACGAATAAGGGAATTTATCACAGATATTGAATTCGTAAATTGGCAGATACCAAAGGTTCTAATCTAATTGAATATTTCCTTTCCATAAAAATCGGAGCAATACACTGGCAAAAAGAGAATGAAAATTTTATAAAATAATGTTATATAGAAGGTGCTGCATCTGCCTATAATGAAGGAAGTGGCAAATTATCTTTGATTCAAAGAGCAATCAAAAATGGCTATTTGGGAATGCAGCGTGGAAATATTAAAATCATACTTTAACAAAAACTCAATTTTATGCAAAAAGAAATTCTACTTGAAATGGTAAATCAAAATTTGATAACTTGTTCATATGCATTGAACAGGGTAAAGGATGAAAATAAGGACTGGCGATTAAACGAAAAAACCGCGTCGATTGGATTTATCTTTCAGCACATCGGAGAGACAATTAATATGTTTGGACATTTCTTTGGAATACAGACGGAGGTTCAAAACACAACAATAGGACAAATCGATACGGGAAAGGACTACGATATCAAAACTAGTAGAACTTTAATCGAAACTGGGTTTGAAATGCTGAAAAAACTGATCGAAGAAACACCTGACTCGGATTGGCTCGACCAAATTGACACACCATTTTTTGGAACAGTATCCAAAGCGAGACTATTTTCTCATATTCTTTATCATAATAGCCATCATTGCGGACAGATTTCTATGACATTGGAAAAAGGAGTACAACACCCCTGAACTTGTGTTCACCTAAAAAAATCCCCGGCTGTAACACAACGCAGTCGGGGATTTCGTATTATTTCGCAAGCCTTTAAATGCGCCTCCTGAGTGTAATACCCTAACATAATATGCCCTGTGTCCTAGGCGCATTACCAAGCCGTTTTTTATACTACTGCGGTGTCCCGATACTTGTAACGGCAAGTTTTTACAAGCATACACTACTTCCAAACTTCAAGAAATAAAATACACTACCGTGAAGGAAACTTAGCATTTAGCCGTCTAAGAGGTTTGTTCATAAAAATTCAGTACAATGAAAAAAAAGATTTCCATATCACATCTGTTTGCGGGCATAGTGCTATCAGCATTATTTTTTTTGTTCACCAATGCAGTACACCAACCCGAACTTTCCAGCACGATGTTGGTCGAACGCGAAGACGGCGTTTGGGTTTTACAGGTTCGTGCCGCTTTGACTGCCTTCGAGAACGAAGTACACAACCATTATGGCAAGGATTCCTATGCAACACCCGAAGAATTTAACACCTTGGTTATCCGCCATTTGATGGAAAACATTTCGATTACAGTTGATGGAAAAGAGGCGGTGAGTCTTCAAAAAGGCAAGGTAAAATTGGGCCATGAAACGACAGCGGCTTTTGAGGTGGACGGAATTCCTAAAAAAATAAAACAAATCTCGGTCTCCAATTCCAGTTTTAAAGACATACACGATAATCAAGGCACGCTTATTATTTTGAAGAAGGGTTTTAAAAAGCAACGATTTCTGCTGAATAACAAAAATGAGCATATCGTACAATTAAAAGTATCCAAAAATCAATTTGAACAGCAATAGCCGCGATCCATTTTTGTAAAAACTTAGCCTGCGTTTTTAGATCAAAATAGCAGGCAAAAATTGATCCTTCAAGCCGCCTTTTTGAGTTTGATGTAGTGCTGTGCATACCTCTTTCGTAAATTTATTCATAAAATACAATTCATTTCAATCATGAAAAAAATCACGCATCTATTATTCGTTGCGGTTTTGTTGTGTCTTCAATTATCGGCACAAACCGTTCAAAACGTCAATCCTTTACTCTTTTTAGAGGATGGCACCAATGTCAAAATTTCTACAATTTCTTGCACTTTGTCCAATGGAACGAGCTCGACTTGTTATAAAATTATTTCGACCAGTATGCCCACCGATCATGATATGGGGCCTTGGTGTCCAAATAATATCAGCGATGATGCGAGTGCCGGAGGTATTTGGCTCGAAGATGGCGAAGTTTATGATGTAGATGGTGAATTTATTAAAAACATGGCCACTTTTTACAACGACAACACTTGGCTGATGTACGATGCTCTTGGAAATATTTATACCACGGAAACGCAAGCAGATTGTGCGGCTGCGGCCAATCCAAATGTAGGGGCAGAATACAAGAACTTTTGCGTAGAATGTTTGCCCTCGTATGTTGCCGGACTGACACAAACGTATGTTATTCCAGTAAAACCCGTTAAACTGAACCAATCTATTCCGTTTGGTGGTATGGGTGGCCCTCCAGGAGGCGGAGGAGGCCCGTCGGTGCGTGGCGTAGCGTTTAATGGTGTTCGTTTTGATGCACCTGCACCTACCAATGCTATTTTAAATGCTTACACCTTGGCTCCTTTTGATGATGCCGGCGGACATATTAACCTGATGGCAGGCTACCACTACCATGCTGCTACTGGTGTGAGTACAAAAATAGTGCAATGCGATAACCATGCGCCCATGATTGGTTATGCCTTGGACGGCCACGGTATTTATGCGCACCTCAATAAAGATGGAATCCAACCAACAGATTTGGATGCCTGCCGTGGACACTACGACGACACACGAGGTTACCATTACCATGTTGACTATGCTGGTAAGAACAACTTTATCAATTGTCTTTATGGTGCTTATGTGACCAACAGCGGGACTGCTGCAACCATTGATGCCGACAATGATGGATTTTCATTGTTGAATGATTGCAACGACAACAATGCGGCTGTACATCCGAATGCGGTAGAAATTGACAACAATGATATTGATGAAAACTGCGATGGTATATTTTGCACCGCCGTTTCTACGTATGAACTGGCTGGTGCATCCATCAGCCTCTATCCAAACCCTGTTTCAACAATGTTTATGATTGAGGTGCAAGGTGCATTGGACTTTCATTTGCGGATTTTTGACATCAACGGAAAATTAGTGTACGAAAAAGATAATCAAGGTTTTGTATCCACCGAAAAGATGTCTAATGGAACCTACATCATCGAAATAACAGATTTGAATTCCGGTCAACGACTGATGGATAAGATTATCGTTTCTAAGTAAATTTTGATCATTTTTAGGCAAGACGCAGGTATCTTGCCTAAAAATTTTCTAGCGTATTTGGTTAACTTACCTAAAATCCTTCCTAAGATTAATGCCAAAAATGACTGTCCTGTGGACGATATGGCTTGTGTTACGAGCACATTTGAACCTTAAAATGAAGATAAAAATCGGTTCAGATACCTTCACGGCTACGTTATATGAGAACAAGGGCTTTAGTCTGAGCGGCTCGTATCGCACAAAATGTAGGAGTGGGCTATTTTACAACAAATGTTAGACTTCTCCGAAGTCATGGATCAGATATTATGAACAAAATTGAGTCAAAGCATTAAAATAGGCTGCTTAATTTTAATTCGGGTATTACCTATTTGCAAATTTCAAAGAGTTGAAAATTGATTTAAAAAGCCTACTTTTCTGATACCCCCCGAAAGGGCATAAAAAAACTGCCCCCGTTGCCGGAGGCAGTTAAAACAACTACATCTAGAACTATCTTATTAACACTAATTTTTTATTAATAATCTGATTGCCGTTTATGATTCTACACATATAAACGCCTTCTGAAAGATTTTCACCATCAAGTTCGGTGGTATATCGTTTGCCTTGTTCGATATCTCTCTCAAATAAAGTAGAAATTTTATTTCCAGTTAACTTGTACACTTCGATCAAAACATGAGAACTCGATTCCGTATTCATAAATTCGATTGTAGAGGTTTTTTTGAACGGATTCGGGTATGCTTGTACTTGAAGATTACCAGTATTGTATAAAAGACTATCCGAGCTGGCCACTACTATAATATGATATGCAACATTTACACTACAACTACTGGTACAACCGTTGGCATTAACAACTGTCACTGAATACGTTCCAGAGGCATTAACCGTAGTACATCGTGTGGTATCGCCTGTACTCCATAGATAGGATGCCATATCCGCTGGCGCGCATAATACGGTGGGTTGCCCTTGGTTAGGGTCAAGATTACCCGTAATGCTACAAACTGCACCAAAACCTATCGTGATACTACTGGTATTCGAACAGCCGTTGGCATTGGTGACTGTAACTGAATAAGTACCCTGCATGTCAGCAATAATACAACTGGTGGTTGCGCCGGTACTCCACAAGTAAGATGTAAAGCCATTAGGTGCGCAAAGCAGCGTTGGTACATCTTCGCAAGTAGTCGTATCACCAGTGATTGTACATGGAGGGATAGATGCTTGTGTTACTGTTACACAGGAGGTACTAGTGCATCCGCCTGTATTGGTTACTGTAACACAGTAGTTTCCTGCCGTACTGGCAATGATGCAACTAGTTGTTGCTCCGGTGCTCCACCAATAAGATGCGAAGCCAGAAGGCGCACAAAGCAGCGTTGGCTGTCCACTACATGGAATGGTGTAATTACCCGAAATTTGACAAACAGATGCTAGACCAACAGTAACGATCTTGCTGCAAACACTACTACAGCCACTCAAATTGGTAACCGTAACATTATAGTTGCCTGGCGTATTGACTAGAATACAACTGGTGGTTGCTCCATTGCTCCATAGATAAGCCGCACATCCTGCGGGGGCACAAAGTAGCGTCGATTGTCCGCTACATGGAATAGTGCTATTGCCCGTGATTTCGCAGTTGATTACCTGATCTAGTGTCACAATTTTACTACAAACACTGCTACAGCCGCTCAAATTAGTGACTGTGACACAATAGTTGCCAGGCACGCTGACTAGAATACAACTGGTGGTTGCGCCATTGCTCCATAGATAATTCGCGCATCCTGCGGGTGCACAAAGCAGTATGGGTTGTCCGCCACATGGTATGGTACAATCGCCTGTGATTTCGCAGTTGATCACCTGACCAAAGGTCACAATTTTACTACAAACGCTGCTACAGCCGCCAATATCGGTGACTGTAACGCAATAGTTACCCGGCACGCTGACTAGAATACAACTGGTGGTTGCGCCATTGCTCCATAGATAATTCGCGCATCCTGCGGGTGCACAAAGCAGTATAGGTTGTCCGCCGCATGGTATGGTACAATCGCCCGTGATTTCGCAGTTAGGTGCCTGATGGATAACGACTGTTTTACAACAAACACTACTACAGCCATTCGAGTTGGTTACTGTTACACAATAGGTTCCCGAAGTGCTCACGATAATACAACTAGTAGTTGCACCAGTACTCCACAAGTAAGCGGCGCAATCGGCTGGTGCGCAAAGCAGTGTAGGTTGTCCGTCACAAGGTAGATCACAGTCAACTGTGATTTCGCAATTAGGAAACGGGCTGACTGTTATAGTTTTACTACAAATACTAGTACATCCGCCTGGATAAGTTATTGTTACTGAGTATGTTCCAGCGGTATGCACGGTGATACAGTTGGTGGTTGCACCCGTGCTCCATAAATAACTGGAAGCGCCCGTAAGTACGCAAAGTTGGGTTGAATCTCCTTCACAAATAACATTTTCGCAAGTAATGGTACAAGCGGGTGTAGGACTAACTGATACTGTTTTACTACAAATACTGGTACATCCGCTGGCATAAGTCACGGTTACGGCGTAAGTTCCTGCGGTACTTACAGTAATACAATTCGTGATTGCGCCAGTACTCCATAAATAAGACTCTGCACCGGCTGGCACACAAAGTTGTGTTGATTGGCCTACTGCGCAAATAAATTCATTACCAGATATGGTACAACTAGGTTGTGGATTTATAGACACAGACTCACTGCAAATACTGCTGCAACCATTAGCATTGGTGACCGTCACGGTAAATGTTCCGGCACCTACTATGATACAATTATTCGTTGCGCCAGTACTCCACAAATAGGAGGAAGCACCATCCGGCGTACAAAGTTGTGTCGTTTGTCCTATTCCGCAGATAAAAGTATTACCCGTAATTGTACATATTGGCGATGGGCTAAGCGTAACTATGATACTACAAATACTGCTACAACCATTAGCATTAGTGACCGTTACAGTATATGTTCCTGCTGTGTTTACAGAAATACAATTCGTAATCGCGCCGGTACTCCATAAGTATGAAGCAGCCCCAGCGGGTGTACAAAGTTGCGTCGATTGACCTTCACAAATAACATTATTACCAGTGATCGTACAAATTGGCGATGGACTAAGACTCACTATGATACTACAAATACTGCTACAACCACTAGCATTTGTCACCGTCACGGAATATGTGCCTGCGGTGTTTACTGAAATACAATTCGTAATCGCGCCTGTACTCCACAAATATGAAGCAGCACCAGCGGGTGTACAAAGTTGCGTCGATTGACCTTGGCAAATAACATTATTACCAGTGATCGTACAAATTGGCG
>JBEAVK010000332.1:0-3864 GCA_041160955.1 Bacteroidota bacterium | reverse complement strand
GTATTATTGCGAGTAGATAGAGTTTTAGTTTCATATTTATTAGTTATAATTTCACTATTATATTAGACTAGCAAAAGTTAGCAGAAGTGGTTTTTGCAAATGATTAAGAGAGACCTCTACTTTGGAAGCATTACCTTATCGTTTTGTACAGATGGTGCATTATGTATCGTTTTTGTTGCACGGCCCCACCCTACCCCATTACAAAATCCAACTGCACCCAAAGACCCAGGCATTGCGACTGGCTGGGTCACCCGCTAAATCACATCAAAACCAAGAATATGGAGTTCTAAAAGTAGTCTGGCGAGTTGTAGCGATTTGTACGTGTACTTAATTAGTATTGTCTAAACAATTCCTCCAGCTTAGCAAAAATCAACAAGAATGGCTTTCATAAAGGATTAAAAATGAGCCAACTTTTTTGATTGTTAAAACACCCATTTCTACTTCAAAAACGAGGTAATCATCTCCCTTTTCCAACAAGGTATCTGTTTCCATTTTCATCGTATGGGCATAAATCAAGTACCCCTCTATTAAAGATAGATCGTCAGGGAATAACATTTCTTTTCGCCACGAGCCACTTTCGCCAGTAATATCAATGATACTACCATTACCAAATATATACCGAACAAACTTGTAGTCCTGCTGATCGTATTTGTTTTGTCCGATTTGTTTCAATAACTTATTGCGCTTTTTTAATGCCAAAACGTGAAAATCGTCTTCGCGTTGTTCATCGTTTTGATGTCCTATAAAAGTAGGCAATTTTGAAAGGTAACCGTCAAAAACATAGCCAACTATACCATTATGGTTAATTTTTGCCCAGTAGCCATTTAACTTAAAATTGGGGTGATATCCTTTTTCACTATCTCCCGTTTTCGCACTTCTTTTTATTACTTCAATGCTATAAGGATAATCCTTATCTTGACCTTCAAGTACAACGACTAGACTGCTATTTGTAACCCGACCGATTATCTTAGCAGTATCGTTAGGCGTTGCCCTAATATTCAGTCCTCCTTTGGCCCATACCCAAAGTGAGTCGCCAGGCGAGTAATAATCAATTGCGAAACAATTGTTCGCTACTAGGCAAAAAATGAGTTGTAGTATTTTTTTGTTCATTGCATTAAGGTTTTAATAATTAAGACACACAGTTGACCCCGCAAATATAGATACCCTATCCATATCCAGCAATTATTTAATAAAAAAAGGAGATAAAGCGGCGCGACAAAGAAGGCAAAACCCTTCAAAAATGCACTTTTACAATTCCGTTACATTATTTTACAAACAAAAAAACACGCCTTATCGGCTTACTCGTAACTTTGCTGTATTGTTTCATGCAAAAAACAAACAAAGTCATGCAGGTCTATACCCTCTCATTTTTGCTCTTTTTACAAGCATTCAGCACCGGCCAATTAGAACAGGTCAAAGCACTACCATCAACGGCTCAAGTGGCGGTAACATCTATCGCTGCAAAACAAGAAAACGACCCAATATCTGCCCGTAATATCATATTACAATCTGTCGATGGCGGTCAAACATGGCAGGATGTCAGCGCAGGACTACCCGAAGGTGTACAAGTTTGGAGTATTTTGGGTACCGAAGGGGAAGTCATTTTGGGTACCGAAACTGGGATATACCGCAGCAGTATCATGCCTGTTGTTGTACCTGTTTGGGAAAAAGAGCCATTTTTGGACGAAAGAATCAATATTATTGGCTCCGGACGAACTGGCTCGTATGCTTGTAGTTATGGAAATGGCATTTATCAACAGATACCGGGTACAGGCGTTTGGAGGCCGATAGACAATAACCTGCAAGACAAATCGGTGCATTCGATATTGGAAACGTCCAAAGGCGCAATTTTTATTGGGTCTGATAGCGGCATTTTCAAATCAACCGACGGCGGAACAAACTGGAAACAGGTTTTTGATGATCGCAGGGTCACCCATCTCATTGAGACAGATGGTGCGCTGGTATGTAGTGGTCATAAAGGTGTACTGCGCTCTACCGACGACGGCGAGCACTGGGATTGGGTATTGATCGAAAACGGCTCATTCACTCGAACGGCAGTCATAGAGGGCGGTATTGCAGCCATTTCCTCCGATGGCTGGAAAAAGTGGTTGCAAACTTCTTCCGACGGTGGTAAAACCTGGCAAGCACAAGATGACAGCGCGCCATCGGTGCGTTATTTGGGCGATATAAAAAGAGCAGGAGAATACCTCTTTTATAGCACCGAAGAAGGCATTTTTCGCTCTTCTAACCAAGGTATAACTTGGGAACTCATGCTCCCAACCAAAGACAGCAATGGATATAATTTGACGGTTTCGGGTCAGGTGATTTTTGCGGTGCGGCTGAGTGGTTGTTAAGGCTCCCTACCCTATTGCTCCAAAAAATTAGTCACAGATTGCGCGACCGCACCTGGCCTCCCCGATGGGCTAAATCGCTTTACACCGCGCTCCGTACCGATCCAAATAAATCCTTCATTATCCTCCAAGATACAAAAAATTTGCCGCTTTTCTTTCCAAATTTCTATAAATTTTGATGGATTAGACGGCTTAGCATTTGTACCAGCGGCAGTTGGAGGGTCGTAACGGGATAGCACTACATTATTCGCGGTAGCAGCATTCATCCAAATCGACCCTTTTTTATCTTCATATACAACGCCCACAAAATTTGTGGTGAAAGTTGTAAAGGCTTTTTCTTCAGTTGCGGGTGTTGCCGACGGGTTATACCGACAAAGCCCATTCCCACCTGCAAACCACAGGTTTCCGCTTTTGTCTTCTATGATAGATCGAACATTATTAAACGGTAGGCCATCTTGGTTTTTAAAAATAGTAAATGAACTTCCATCGGCATGAAGCGGAGTCGTGGGGTCGTAAAAAAAGACGCCGCTCCGCGCACCAAACCAAATTTTTCCCGTTTTATCTGCCATAATTGCACTCACCCTGTTTTGCCCAAGGTCATCCCTCATTTTAAAATTGGTGAAGGTGCTGCCGTCGTACCGACTTACGCCATCTTCTGTCCCAAACCACATATTTCCAGCATTATCTTCAAAAATACAGCCGACCCTATCCTCTACAAGCCCATCTTTTGTTGTTAAATTGGTAAAACTTGTGCCAAGCGCATTTGCACGATAAACCCCCGCCCCCACTGTACCAAACCATAAAGATCCGGCCCGGTCTTGAAAAACAGAAAAAATATGGTAACGCCTTAGCCCTTCTTTGTTGGTAAAGTTGGTAAAGGCTTGGTCACTTCGACTTCGCTCGTTCTGGTCACTTCGACTTCGCTCAGCGCGGTCACTTCGACTTCGCTCAGCGCGGTCACTTCGACTTCGCTCAGTGACCGCGCTGAGCGAAGTCGAAGCATAGCGGATAATCCCCTCCCACGATGCAAACCAAATATATCCATTTTTGTCCTGTAATATATTTCGCGTAATATCTTTTGGACCAAAAGCAGAATGAATGGCTAAATTTTCCGTAAAAAAAGGATCTCTATCCAGCGGATTCAATTTGGGCAAAGCAGGAACAGGACTACTTGTTGTACCTGCGCTTTCGGTGTTGGTTGCTGTGTTGGTTGCTGTTTCATTACAAGAAAACAGGATGAAAACAATACACCATAAGACGTAAATTGGACTTGAAATTACCTTGCTGAACCGTTGAATATACATAAGATCTGTGATGATAAAAGATACTGTTTGTGCTACCGTATAATCTTTGAGCCAATAGCCTAATTAAGTGGTGCGTTAAAGGTACAGTTCTAGTAATCGTCCATGGCTTTTCAAATGTAAAAGGTTGTAAAAGGCTTGTAAAAGGTTATTTTGGGGCTTATTTGCGTATCTTTCTACTGTAACTATCCAGCCGCCACCCAAATTCCCGG
>JBEAVK010000325.1:0-5553 GCA_041160955.1 Bacteroidota bacterium | reverse complement strand
AAAAAGGAAAAAATGTGCAATTCTTCTACTTTTCTTGATGAATTGGTGCTAACATCATCGCCTGAGAGGAAATGGATCTGTTATGGAACCAGGCGAAAACGATGACTTAGTTTTTTTTTGTTGGGATATAGGGGACGATAGGGCTTCCAACGACTTGTACATGAAGCACTGCAACAAGCAGTATTTTAATAAAATTATATTACTTTTACAACCATTCGGCTTTTCAATCCGTCTAGGGAAAAGATTTAATTTTTCACGTACATTTTTTTACCACCATCCAACTTATGCACTGCACAAAAAGACACCTTCCAAAAAGGTTTATTCCGCTCCTGCTCCTGTTGCTACCCATGTTTGCTTTTGCCCAACAACGCTATACCATTAGCGGAACCATCTCTGATCGTTCGAGCGGCGAGGCATTAATCGGGGCTACAGTACAAGAACTTAAAAGCAAAAAAGGCGCTACCACTAATACTTTTGGTTTTTTTAGCCTTACGCTACCTGCTGGCGACTCCGTTTTTATTTCGGTAAGTTATGTAGGTTACAAACCCCTGATTTACAAAACCAAACTCAAAGAAAACACGACCTCCAACCTATCATTGGAAGAGGCTTCGGTGTTGGGAGAAGTAGAAATTGTAGCCGAACGCTACGAACGCATCGAAGATCGGGCACAAATGAGCCGTATTGATGTACCCATCGACCAAATAAAAAATATTCCGGCACTGATGGGCGAAAAAGACGTTATGCGTGCCCTCCAATTGCTCCCCGGTGTATCGGGTGGCGGTGAAGGCCAAAGCGGTATTTATGTACGCGGCGGCGGCCCCGATCAAAATTTGATCCTTTTGGATGGTGTTCCGGTGTATAATGCCTCCCATTTATTTGGTTTTTTCTCTGTGTTCAACGCCGATGCAATTAAGGATGTTTCCTTGATTAAAGGTGGTTTCCCAGCGCGTTATGGCGGCAGGTTATCGTCTGTGATCGAGATCAATATGAAAGAAGGCAACGAAAACGAGTTCCACGGCGAGGGCAGTATTGGTATTATCGCCTCAAAACTTACCTTGGAAGGGCCGATAAAAAAAGGTCGATCCTCGTTTATTGTTTCTGCTCGCCGCACCTATATCGACGTTTTGGCGCGACCATTGATCAAGGCTGGTTTCCGTTCTAATGGCGATGGCGAAGGTGTAGCAGGTTATTTCTTTGATGACGTAAACGCCAAGATCAACTACCGCCTTTCCGATAAAGACCGCCTGTATTTGAGTTATTATGGCGGTTCTGATAAGTTTTACCTGCGTTTTTCAGACAAGGCCTCTAGTAATGGCGTACCAAGATATAATGATAAGTTCAATACAGGTTTGGGTTGGGGCAACCGCACTGCGGCCTTGCGTTGGAACCATATTTACACCCCAAAACTTTTTTCTAACACTACATTAACCTACAGCCGCTACCGTTTTGAAACTGGATTTGGATCCGAAAATGTGGAGTATAATGCTGCTGGCAAGGTAGCATCGAGTGATAAATTTGATTTGAATTACCTTTCGGGTATTATCGACTGGGCAGGAAAAATAGATTTCGACTATATCCCCAACCCTACACATTACCTCCGTTTTGGCGCGAGTGCTATTCTCCACACTTTCCAGCCGGGACAGTTCAAATCGCTCATCAATTCTGTTTCACCGCAAGATACCTTCAAACAGGAGTCCAATTTCATCGAGCCGAATATTTATGCCACAGAATTTGCAATTTATGCCGAAGATGATTGGAAAATAACCGATCGCCTGCGTGTAAATACTGGATTGCACTTTTCCGGTTTTGCTCAAAAAGGAAAACCATACCTGTCTTTACAACCTAGGATCAATGCCCGTTATTTGTTCGATCAGGGCTTTTCGCTCAAGGCAGGTTTTAGTACCATGCAGCAATTTATCCACCTACTCACCAACGAAACTATCGGTTTACCTACCGATTTGTGGTTGCCTTCTACCGAAAAGATCAAACCACAACGCTCTTGGCAAGCAGCATTGGGTGCGGCCAAAACCCTTGATAAAGGTTACGAGTGTAGTATCGAAGTGTTTTACAAGGAAATGACCAATGTGATTGCATTCAACGAAGGAGCGAGCGCATTCCAGTTCCAAGGTTGGGAAAGCCGCGTTTCACAAGGCAAAGGCACTGCTTATGGTGCCGAGTTTTTTGTACAAAAGAAAAAAGGTAAATTCACAGGTTGGGTAGGATATACCCTTTCTTGGGCTTGGCGCGAGTTCGATAATATCAATTTTGGGGAGCGTTATCCGTATAAGTTTGACCGTCGCCACGATTTTGAGGTTACGGGTGCTTATCGTCTTAATAAAAGAATCCAATTTGCGGCTACATGGGTGTATGCGACTGGTAATGCCGTCACTTTTGCCAATTCTCGTTATTTAGCCCCAAATCCTGATAGCGACTTTGGCGGTGAATTTCTTTATGAGGCCGAACATACGCCAGAGCGCAATAATTTTAGGATGCCCTCGTACCATCGTTTAGACTTTGGCGTGGATTTTACAAAAAAGAAAAAACGTTATGATCGCACTTGGTCGGTAGGTGCATATAACGGTTATAGCCGTGCTAATCCGTTCTTTTTGTTCCGTGATACCCAACGGGTCAATAACCCCGATGGTACTATTTCCTCTAAACCTGTTTTGAAAAAAGCAGCATTATTCCCAATTATCCCTTATATTAACTGGAGTTTTAAATTTTAAAAAAGATGAGATCTATATTTTTTCTATTGGCTTCGGCCATACTATTTTCTTCTTGTCAGAATTTTTTCTCACAAACGATTGATACCGACTTGCCGGATTACGACCAAGGGCTGGTATTTCACCAACTCATTTCCGATACAGATGACTCTATCCGACTGGAATTGAGCAAAAAACTAGGTGTATTTGAACCCACCAAAACCGATAAAGATTGGTTTGTCACCGGTGCCACAGTAGAATGGTGGCAAGATGGCCAAAAAGTATTGGTACTTACTCCGTTAAGTGCCGATTCGGGTTTTGTGTATGTTGGTAAATTTCCATCACCACTCATTATTGGGCCGGAATACGAAATCAGGGTATCGCACCCCAATTTTAAAACCGTACGTTCGGTACAAAAAATACCCGCCAAGGCTACCAACGTGCAAGATATAAAACTAGTACGCGAAGTGGCTAATGATCCATCGGGTTCTACCCTTGACGAATTATCATTTATCATCAAAGATAACCCCAACGAGCAAAATTATTATGAATTCCAACTCAGTACCGATCAGTATTATTATAACTACTTGGGTATGGATTCGCTGGGTATGCCGATGTTTGATACCATCTCCTATACTTATTACGTGGGGTTTGAAAATACATTTGACCAAAATATTGTAAATGGAACACGTGGTGGAATCCTGATCAGCGATCAAGTTTTTAATGGGCAAGACTATAAATTTATCGGTCGGTTTTATGGGCCTTACAATAACTCTGGATCAACCGATACCAGAACTTACCGACTCATTATCAGGAATGTAACCAAGGAATATTACCAATGGTCGGTTTCCTACAACAAGCAATACAACGCCCAAGGCAATCCATTTGCGGAGCCGATAGCGGTGTATAATAATTTGGAAAACGGGCTGGGTATTTTTGCGATGTTCAACGAACAACAATTTACCATTCAATAATGCAGCCCATACTGCATATCAAACGCGACGACCTGATTCATCCCGTAGTACAGGGCAATAAATGGCGCAAATTGCACCTTTTGCTGCAACGGCTACAGGATGAACGGGTGCGTGGTGTACTCTCTTTTGGCGGTGCGTATTCCAATTCTTTACACGCGCTCGCGCTCGCGGGGCCTCTATTCCACCTTAAAACAGCCGCTATCCTACGAGGTACTCAAGCCGATCCTACTAACCCAACGCTCGCCGATGTATTGGCCAAGGGCATGGAAATATTTCCTGTTCCAAAGGTAGAATACGATAAAAAAGGCGATTCAGAAATGGTGAAAGCCATCATTGCGCAGTTTCCCGGGTACTATGTCCTGCCCGAAGGCGGGGCTACGCTGGAAGGCGTACAAGGCTGTATGGCTATTGCCGAGGAGATTTTGGCCGATTTCCCAGTACCGCACCATCAATTATTTATCGCTGTTCCTGCTGGCACGGGTTGTACCGCAGCGGGTATTTTAGCGGGTTTGAAAGGACGTGCGCAGGTGCTTATTTTTCCAGCAGCGGCTTATGGTGTGCATGCGCTCACCATACAGGAAATGCTGGTGGGTAATGGGTTTCCTGACTACACCAATTTCCAGTTTTTCCCAGAATATGTACTTGGAAAATTTGCCGCGCCCGACAAAAAAATACTGGAATTTGCGCGTGATTTTGAAACCCAACAGGGCATTCAGTTAGATCCATTTTATACCTCAAGGATGCTGTATGGGGTGCATGATTTGGGCGAAAAAGGCTTTTTCAAGGCAGGCGATACGGTTGTAGCGGTGCATACGGGCGGGTTGCAGGCTTGGCGTGGCATACGGTGACTACCCCTTGTATTCCCCTGGTGTCACCCCCGCATGTTTTTTAAATGCCCGATTGAATGTTGCCTTAGAATTGAACCCACATTCATAGGCGATACCCAACAGAGAAAACTGCTTACTTGCTCCTTCATCCAAGCGTTTTTTGATGGCTTCCACGCGGTATTCGTTGACAAAATCGTTGAAATTTTTGCCAATACCATTATTCACCAAAGCAGACAATTGTACAGGATTAAGTTGAAATTGGGTGGCCAGATCCGAAAGCGTCAATTCGGGATCGAGCCAAGGTTTTTCTTTTTCCATAAATTGCGACAACTCATTGCGCTTAGTCGCCAGTTCCTCCGAGGTAAATAATGATTTTAAGGCACTGCTTTTTTCGGTTTGTTCCATTTCAACGACCTGTGTTTCGCGGCGTTCTATTTGCTCAAAAGGCATATCCGACTTTTGCGCAAAATTCCATCCCGACAAACTGATATAATAAATCATGCCTGCCAACAATAATCTGGAATAAAAATACTCGGTATAAAAGAAATTAAACAACAAACCCGCCACATCAATCGCCAAAGCAAACGCAAAATAAACAATAGAAGCAATCAAAAAAGCGCGCAACCATTCTAACGTACGCGCACCGTAATTGGAATACTCATGTTGAAGCAGTGTGCGGTAGTCGCGCAGACGCATCCAGGATTTGTACAAATACCACGTGGTGAACACATAAACCACAACATCCCAAGCCATATTTTCCCATCCAAAATGAATTTCCCACCATTGCTTGGTAGGGTAGGGCTGCGCCCAAAGCACAAAACAACGTATATACAGTATCAAAGGGGCTACAAAATGCCACCATTCGCTTTTTTCCCAACGGTACTCGCGGTCGGTAAGGGCGCGTACATACAGTAGGATCAATGGGCCGAACAACAGCGCATTGCCAAATGGGAAATAGGTCAAGTCCCAACCTTCTTCACGGGCTTTGTCATAGATTCCCATAAACCCAATAATATAACTAATGAGGGAAGTAGCCAGCGCAAAAAGGAG
>JBEAVK010000247.1:0-33488 GCA_041160955.1 Bacteroidota bacterium | reverse complement strand
GGCTTCGCTCAACTGGTTGCCGAGCGAAGCCGAGGCAACAATTTTATTTAATTTGGGTTTTACTTTTTAATAAGCCCACAAATCAAATAAAACCGAGCAATTCAAAATGCCCGTGCAAACTTAATGTCAACTTTTGGATATTTACGGTATTTTTGTATTATTTTTTATGAACAAACTAATTTTTTCGCTTATCGCACTTTTATTCACCTTCAACGCATGTAATTCAGCCGCCGATGAAATCGCTAAATCAACGGAAGAAACGCGGAGAAAGAACGCAGAGAAGGGTGTTTCTGCACCCGATGGTATGGCTGTTTTTAGGGCCAACTGCGTTAATTGTCATGGTACTGACGGGGCACTTGGTTTAAATGGAGCAAAAAACCTTGGTATTTCGGATCTACCCCTTGATTCCCGTATTCATATTATTACCAATGGAAAAAATTTGATGACTCCATTCAAGGCACTTTTAAATGAAGCAGAGATAAAAGCAGTAGCCGAATATACCCTCACCTTAAAAACTCAAACTGCTAAATAAGGCCGCACCTTTTCCAGCCAGTCTTTTTTTAATTCAATAATTTGAAGCAGGTCTTCTACACTTCTAAAGCGTCCGTGTTGTGCTCGAAACGCAATAATCCATCGTGCCTGTTTGGATTCAATATATGGATGCTCATTGAGCTCGTCCCAAGTGGCCGTATTAAGTGATATTTTTTTAAAGGTCTGAGCCTGAACCTGTAAAAAAGGGCGTACTTTTTGGAAAACACTATCTGGTAACATCCTGGTTTCGCCCACCTGCTCAATTCTACTAAAACCACCCAGTTTTTCACGCCAACTAAGGATACGCTTTGCCCAGCCTTCCCCAATCCCCGGCAACTGCACGAGATCTTCTATTTCTGCACTGTTAATATCTACCGAGGTAATGGTGCGTTTACTACTTATATTTGTTGCACGTGCTTTATCGGGTTGGTTCACAGCCATGTCCATTGTAGTCTTTTCGCCAATAAACATAAATGGATACAGGCGTTGGTAATCCATATCAGAAAGCGTAAATAACTTTTTTACATCCTCTTTTTGCCGGAAATACCCGCCTTTGCTGCGATAATTAAGCCAACCACTGATCGTTTTGTCCGATAGGCCAAAACTAGAAAGCATGGCAGCATCTACAAGATTGGGATCGAAGGGCTTCATTATGGCAAATGGTTTTTGATCTTGTTCGTACTGCGGTGCTGCCACTGCATTGTCATGCGCACGATCGCCCATTGTGATCCATGGCCTAAGTCGTTGAAAATCCTCATCCGGAAGCGTATAAATTTTTGAAAAGTCATCCGGTTGTTTGAATTTTCCACCTTTGCTACGGTAGTTCAAAATACTTTTGATTGTTTTTTCAGATAAACCAAGCGACTTAAAATCCGTAGCCGAGCAGGTATTAGGATTAAAGTGGAACAGCGTAATTGATTTTTGTTCAGGTGCTTGTTCCTCAACGTTTGGCGCACCATCCGAAGGACGTGATAAGTTCGACTCAAAAAGCACTTGATGTGAAATATCGGATTTTTTGCTAAAAAAATACCCATAAATACGGGGCAATGCTAACAAAAACAGGCAAGTGCATACCAAAAAAATGATGCCATTGCGTTCAACACGGGTAAAATAAAGGTAATCCCAAAAGAATTTTTTAACTTTCATGGTGAAAGAGTTACGATAGGAGTGAAGAAAAAAGATACGTGTGTGTGGGCGGTAGGGTGTGGGTGTGCCAGTAAACTGGTAAAACTACGGTACGCAAAGGTAGGGGTATGGAAGCGATACTTGCAAGCGTATTGCCACCTAAACAGCAAAAAAATACTAAAGTGCTGCTGATTTACGACTGATTACGCTTTTGGAATGGGTTTATTACCGTTCGACTTGACGAAAGTGTTCAAAATTCTGTGTCAAGGATTTGAGTTAGATCGTAAACCCAAAAGTCCAACAAACACTTTTTGCCTAACCGCCGCCCCAAAAATTACCAAGTCAGTCCAGTTAAAAAACAAGTACCCGCTACCCTCACATCCCATCCCGCCCCAATCGTCCCACCTTCCCTAACCAATGTGCCCGCTGATCCGGAGTTGAAGTTCTAATCCCCGTAAATGTAGTTACTTTCACTTTGCTCACCCCGCAGAACTGGAGCGTAGCCGCTTTCATCGCTTTAATATTCGAATTGCCATACATCAACCAATTATACCACCCGGGCGTATCCATCGTAACAATAAGGTGAGCGGTACGGCCAGCCAATAGGCGATCCCACCAAGGCGAATCTTTCTTATATTTGAAGGCAAAACCCGGCAAAAACGCTCGATCTATAAAGCCTTTTAACAATGCAGGAACACTACCCCACCAACTTGGATATACAAATACGAGGTGGTCGGCCTGCATAATCGCCGATTGGGCAGCCAGCAAATCGGGTTCGAGTGCTTGCGCTTGTGCATATCCCATCCGCAGAATGGGATCAAATTGAAGATCGACTAGCGATAACACCTCTACTTGGTGTCCAGCCGATTGGGCAGCGGCGGCATACTCCTTTGCCAATGCCGCATTGAAGGAACTTGGGTTGGGATGTCCTAAAATAACTAATATTTTTTTCATGAAATAGATGATTTACTCGTTAATAGCGCGAAGATCCAGCCGGTTGCCCTGTATCAAAAGGAGATTCCTGTGACGAGTAGAAATAGCCGATTGGAGTACCTATTTTTGGCTTTCAACCGTAACGAACAACAAAAGCACTATCTTTGTACTTTCATTCTGACGAACAGCACTGCATCCATTCATACATGCGCATTTTACATACCGCCGATTGGCATCTTGGGCAAAAGTTTATAACGCAAAGCCGTGAAACGGAACAACAATTGGCACTCGACTGGTTGTACAACATGATCGTCCAAGAAAAACCCGATGTCTTGATCGTTGCTGGTGATATTTTCGATGTAAGCAACCCGCCTGTTAGTGCCGAGGAAATGTATTATCAATTCCTCACGCGCCTGACCAAAACAGATTGCCGATATGTGGTGATTATAGGCGGTAACCATGATTCTCCTTTTCGACTCAATGCCCCGCGCGGTCTGCTGCGCGCCCTCAATATGTACGTGGTGGGTGCTGCTTCCAGCCAACCAGAGGACGACCTGATACAGATAAAAGCCGAAGACGGAACGATAATGGGCATCATTGCTGCCGTTCCTTTCCTACGCGAGCGCGATTTCAATGTCACCACTTCGGGCGAAACTGCGGACGATCGTGTACGGCGTATTCAGCAAGGCATTATACAACACTACCAGCGCATGGCCGATGCTATGAAGGATTTTGATGGTGTTGCCATTTCCACCGGACATTTGTATGCCAAAGGCGCCAGTACACACGAGGAGCAGCAGAATATTTATTTGGGTAATTTGGATAATATTGCTGCGGAACAATTCCCAGATCGGTTCCATTATATTGCACTTGGGCATATCCACCGCATGCAAAAAGTAGGCAAACAAGAAAGGATTCGTTATTGCGGCTCCTTAATTCCGCTAAGTTTTAGTGAAAAAACGGATAAAAAAGGGATAATTATCGCCGATTTCGATCCCAAAAAAGGCTTAGTGGCTACCAAAGAAATTGAAACGCCTGTTTTTCGTCAATTGGTTTCCATTAAAGGCTCTTTGTCAGAAATAGAACAAAAACTCTCCAAATTACACCACCCCGAATTACCTTTGCCCACTTGGGTAGAGGTAGTAATCACAGGTGACCCGGGTGTGCCTATGGTGGATCGTCACCTGCGTGTATATGCACAAGATATGCACTTGGATATTCTAAAAATAAAAGTAGAACACAGCACACGTTCCCTAAGCGAACAAGTCCCCAAAGAAGATCTCGCTGACCTTAGTCCCGAAGAAGTATTCCTCAAAAAATGCGATTCGGCTGGGCTAAATGAAGAAAAAACGCTGCTCATGCAGCAAGAATTTGCGGGTTTGCGTACATGGATGGACGAGCAGTAAAAGGCATAATTCAAAATAATAATCATGGCATATATCGCACTAGAAGGCATGCGCTTCCACTCCTTTCACGGAGTATATGAAGCAGAAAAAATACTCGGCACAACGTATATTGTAGATGTGTATATACAAACGGCGCAGAACAATATGGCTGCCGCAACCGATGACCTGTCCAATGCTTTAAATTACGAGACAGTTTATATGGTATGCCGTTCGGAAATGGAAAAACCGCGCAATCTGATTGAAGCAGTAGTGGGCAGTATTTTGAAGCGCATGAAACACCAGTTTGCTACCATGACTTCTTTGAAAGTGCGGATAAAAAAGCAAAATCCAGCATTGGGAGGCATTGTAGGCGCATCGGTGTATGAAGAAGAAGAACAGTATTTGGCGACTTGTCCACGGTGCAATCGACCATTTGTCAATTATCAGCCGGGCGACTGTTGGGCACGCGTCCCCAATTTGTATAGTGGCACCAGAGAGACCATCGAACGGCAGTTTGGAGGAAGATGTCTGTGTGATAACTGCTTGAAATTTTTTGCGGGGTAATACAGGATGTTTATAATTAATTGCCTGAAATGTATGATTTTGTCAAAAATTGGTTACCTTTGCGCCCATTATTTTAATCCGGCCTTAATTGGTCACTTTTTTTAGCCATCCCTTGCGTAATCCCCCCCGCGCAAATCCGATTTTATCTGTACTTGGGGTAAAAAGATCCTAGAGCTAGGATCTCGAAGTTTTGGCTACAATCGTAGTTGGGTTTTTGCAGCGCAAATCCTTGCGATTTCCCATATTTTTCTGGTTTCGACCATTGTAATCTCATGTTTGCCCCTCCGGTCAGGCTCGCGGTGAGGGGCTTTTTTTCAACGATAGTGTATGATACACTTTTTTATACCCATACCAATGATAACTATAGTATTTCATTGATATTGGTTTAAGTACCTCACAGGGTCAAATCAATATCAATGAAATATTTTTGAGTAAGGCGTTTATCATCAACAATCGTGTTTATGCTTAGATGTTCAATTCCAATTCCGTACAATCCACCTAATTTACACACAACTACTTATAGATTAATGCAAAAGTTTGTTCGTTTTTTAGCCATTTCCCTCGTATTCCTCTTTATTTCTTGTAAAAATGACCCCACATCCACCGCTAATAATGGTGCCGTTGTTCCATTGGAACACGCCAACCTTACCAACTTAGCAGGACATTGGATTACTATGGATTTTTGCGCCCGTGCCAATCAATACCAGTCGGTTTTGAAAGCAATGAATAATGCGCATTTACCCTATGCTTATGCTATTACTTTCAATGTAGATCAACCGGATAGTGTGACTTGTCATAATGGTTTTGAAAGTTGGAAACTAGCCGTAAGAGCCGATCTGGATACGATCGAACTCAAAGAGGCAAGACCCGGTAAATCTGTTTATCTAGTCTATGACCCTGCCAGCAAGGACATCACTATGTTTGATGGTACAACCAACGCTGGAACGCTGATGGATCGCATGATAAAATCAAAAGCCAATTCACCCACTGGATACCTTGCTTTTACTACGGCATTGAACCACAATTTATTTGAAGGTAATTTTTTCCCCGTTGGCAAACAAACGGATCAACCAGTTACGTTTACACCGGGTGGTTATATCATGAACCTTCCTGATTATGATCGTTATGCACCCTGTACCGGTGGCGATTGCTTTATGTTAGGCGATGTGATGGATGTCGTCACTTTTGCTACAACGAAGGTCAAAGATTCCCAAAAAATGTTTGGATTCAAATTTAGCAATAACGGCGATACCCTTAGTTTTTATAATTTGAAAATGTCGGATACCGAAAAGTCAGCGCAATTAGGTGGTGTTGCTTATAAATTCCTCCGCAAATCCGTTGATGAAAAGATACAACCCGTTGAAAAACAAAAAAAACCTGGCGAAAGCACTAAAAAATAAACTATGGCATCTGCTTTAAAAAACTTATCCGAATACGATGATTCCACCATGCCCGATGCAAGTGAGATGCGCTTTGCTATTGTGGTGGCAGAATGGAATGCACATATTACCCACGCGCTATACGAAGGTTGTTACGACACCTTGATCAAGCACGGTGCTAAACCCGAAAATATCCATACCGCACAAGTACCTGGTTCATTTGAACTACCTGCTGGTGCGCGTATTTTGGCCGGACAAATCAATCCCGATGCCGTAATTTGCCTTGGTTGCGTTATAAAAGGCGAAACCAACCACAACGAATATATTAATACGGCGGTAGCCAATGCGCTGGCACAAATGAGCATTGCTTCCGGTCGCGCCTTTATTTTTGGCGTACTTACCCCCAATGATGAGCAACAAGCCCTCGACCGCGCCGGTGGCAAACATGGCAATAAAGGTATTGAAGCAGCAGCAACGGCCATCCGGATGGCTTCATTGAAATTGAATGGCAAAGATGCTAAAAAATCGATTGGTTTTTAATCAATGCATCTTAAACCATTTCGCTTTTTTATACGGTTGTGCCTGTTTTGGCTAGCCTTTTTTGCGGCATTTCGGCTTTGGTTTGTACTTTGGTTCTACAAAGAGTGGTCACCCGAGCAACCATTATCGGTTTGGAAATCCTTTTGGTATGCGCTCCCTTTAGACGTGAGTATGGCGGGGTATTTGATGGCCATTCCGACTATATTATGGTTTTTGGGGGTATTATTGGGTACCAAAACCTACGATTTTTTCTCAAAAACCATTTCTGGACTTAATGTTCTCCTCATCGGTGTCGCAGTTCTTGTGTTTGGCAGCAATATTTTTGTATTTGAAGAATGGCATACGCCGCTCAATAGTCGTGCAGTAGCCTATTTGGCTTCGCCAGATGCGCTGTTGAACTCCATGTCTTGGGGTTTCCAAATTGCGAGTATCGTATTGATTGTCGGTGGAATTGGACTATTTGTCCGTATCTATAAAAAGTGGATGGGTGCTGACGCAATTGAACCCACTACCCGCCGTTGGTATATCTTGTTTTTCCCAGTTAGTATAGGGCTTTTGGTGATCGGTATTCGTGGCGGCTTTGGCGTAATGGCCATCAATGAAAGTGCTGTATATTATTCCAATCACTCTTTTAATAACCATGCCGCTACCAATGTTGGCTGGTATTTAGGGCATAGTTTTTTAGAAATACGATCTACCAAACACCGCTACAAAACGGACAACGAAAATAGCCTTGCCGAACTGCGCCCACAACTCCTGCGCACTTTTGCCGACACGAGTAACACCTCTATTTTAGCACAAAAAGAAGGTACGCCTCCCAATGTCGTGTTTATCCTCATGGAAAGTATGACAGCACAAGTGATCGAGGAATTGGATGGCGAAAAAGGCGTTTGCCCCAACCTCAGCCATTTGATACAGGAGGGCGTACTCATGACAAATTGTTACAGCAGTGGCTATCGTACCGATCAAGGACTCATATCGGCATTGGCGGGTTATCCTGCCCAACCCGATCAGTCCATCATCCTTCAAATTGAAAAAGCCGCCAGCCTTAACTCCATTCCGAGGCTGCTCAAAGAAAAAGCGGGTTATTGTAGCGCATTGATCGGTGGCTTCGAACTTACTTTTGCCAATTTTAAAGTATGGTCGGCCTACCAAAAAATGGATCCAATTATCGGTATCGACGATTTTATAAAAGCGGAACGCACCCAACACTGGGGTGTAGATGATCGAATTGCCTTGCAAAGAGTTGCCCAAGAGATCGATAAATTGCAGCAACCGTTTTGTGCCACATCAATTACGATTAGTCTTCATCCGCCTTTTGATGCACCATGTGTCCAAAAATGGACAGCAGGCACTCACCGCGACATCTTTTTGAACCACGCCGCATTTACCGACGAGGCCATAGGAGATTTTTTTAAGACCGTTTCTAAAGCACCATGGTACAACAATACCTTATTTGTATTGGTGGCCGATCACGGTGCAGTC
Organism: Bacteroidota bacterium; assembly: GCA_041160955.1. GTDB lineage: Bacteria > Bacteroidota > Bacteroidia > Chitinophagales > Saprospiraceae > M3007. Next base: position 25,546 of record JBEAVK010000247.1, on the reverse strand, counting down.
TTGCCATCAACATTTGGGCCCGATCATCCTGTCACCCGACGCATTCCTTTAATTTTTTACAGTCCGCTGCTCAAAAAAGAGTGGCGTGGTGCAAAATTACCTGTTTTTTGTAGCCACCACGATATTCCAGCCTCCGTTTTGGCCTGTTTATCACAAAAAGCACTACCCACAACCGAATTTCCTTTTAGCCGCAATATCTTTGCGATGCAAAACTGGTTTGAACAGCATCCAGCGGATAAAAGCCATAATTTTAGTTATTATACCAATGAAAATGGCCTTGGATGGGCAACACCAGAAGGGACAGGCTTTTATTGGTTCGGGACTAAACAATGGCAATTTTATGGAGATACGCTTCCCGTAACAGGGCAACAAGATGCAAAAGCGTATTTGCATTTGCTGTATGATGACTTTTTGCAAAAATAATAATTGTTCAACGGCATTTGGCAGATTGCTAAATCAAATGTAAGTATCCAGCCGTCACCAAAAAATTCCCAGAGGGAATATATGTTTATAGACCGAATAGGGCAAATCGCCCAAATCCCGTAGGGATTTTATGTGAAAATGCGCAAAATAACATACATTCCCTACGGGGAATTGTGCCAGTTTTCATTCCACCCTATAAACATACATTCCTTACGGGAATTTGGTTGGCAGCGGGATAGGTACAATCAAATAGAATACAATGTACGAAACCGTCATAGGACTTGAGGTCCACGTCCAATTAAATACCCGCTCTAAAGTTTTTTGTGCGGATGATGCTTCCTTTGGCGGCGAACCTAATACGCATATCAGTATTATTTCGCTAGCGCAACCGGGTACTTTACCGCGGCTCAATGAGCGCGTGGTAGAATCGGCAGTAAAGGTAGGTTTGGCGATGGGCTGCACCATTGACCAAGCGTCTTATTTCGACCGTAAAAACTATTTTTACCCCGATTTGCCCAAAGGCTACCAAATTACACAAGACAATAAACCCATTTGCGTGGGTGGTAGTGTACGTATTGGCGAGCGCGTAGTCAATATCCACCATATCCATATAGAAGAAGATGCAGGCAAAAGTATCCACGACCAAGATCCACAGGATTCGTTGATTGATCTGAACCGTGCGGGTGTGCCGCTATTGGAAATTGTAAGCCAACCCGATCTGCGGTCTGCTGCGGAAACCACTGCGTTTATGGACGAAATTCGTAGATTAGTGCGTTGGATCGATGTAAGCGATGGCAATATGGAAGAGGGCTCTATGCGCTGTGATGTCAATATTTCGGTGCGAAAAATGGGTGAAACGACCTATGGGCAGCGTTGCGAAATAAAAAATGTAAATTCTATGCGTTTTGCAAGAAAGGCCATTGAATTTGAAACAACACGCCAAATCGAAATTTTGGAGCAAGGTGGTACAGTGCAGCAACAGACCCGTGGTTTCGATCCAGCAACAGGCACTACCTACGCACAGCGAGACAAGGAAAACGCACACGATTACCGTTATTTTCCTGAGCCAGATCTACCTCCAATTATCATTTCTGATGCTCAATTACAGTCGATAAAGGCAAGTATGCCTGCATTGCCTGCGGAGATGTTTGCGCATTTTACAACTACGCTTCAACTACCTGCCTACGATGCTGATGTACTCACGCAGGAGCGCGAAGTTGCCATGTGGTTCAGTGCCCTCACACAGGATACCAGCCCAACCATAGCCAAAGGACTTTCCAACCTTACGATCAATAAATTGCTACCTTGGTGTGCCGAAATGAAATGCGCATTGGCCGATTGTCCTGTGCCTTTCGAACACTGGAAAGGATTGGTACAATTGATAGAAGATGGGAAAATAAGTGCTTCGGCGGCCAATCAAAAATTAGTTCCGGCCATGTTAGAACAACCCAATCAAACCGCTGCTGATCTTGCACAAGCCTTAAACCTCTTGCAATCTGCGGATAACGATTTTTTGGCCAATATCATAAATGAAGTAGTGGCTCGATTCCCCGATAAAGTAGCGGAATATAAAAAAGGTAAAAAGGGTTTGATCGGTATGTTTATGGGCGAGATTATGAAAGCCGCAAAAGGGAAAGCAGAGCCCAAAACAACGCAGGCTATATTGGAAAAATTTCTTAATCAGTAAATTTTCATGAAAAAAATTGGCAACTGTACACTTTTATTTGGCGAAAAAAGTAGGAAGTGAGTGTGGGCAAAAATGGGTAAATTCTTTTTGGGGGAGGTAGTAATATGAATGATAATCAAACTAAATTCATTGAGTGTTGTATAGCGTATTAGAATGTTAAGTATTTATTTAGAGATATATGGTTTGGTAAATTATATCTTATCTTTGCACAAACTATTATCTACAATACTTCATAATATGCCAAAAATTACATTTAAAACACGTACCGAACTCGCTCATGAATACGGTGTTGATCGAAAAACATTTATTCGTACACTTTCCCGTGAAGGTATTTTATTGCCAAAGGGGATAGTCACCTCAACGTGGGTAAAAATCATTTACGAAACATTGGGTCCTCCCCCCTCAAAAAACAGAATAATATTTCGTTCCGCAAAAAATGATGACCCATCTTTCCCCATCTTTCCCCATTTATATTGGTTGGGATGCCTGTAATTTTGTGGCGTTAATAATTTATTTTTTCACCACAATTTAGGTATTATGTAAATTGCTATCGTTAGTCAAAGTTTATCTTTATTACATGTTCTGCTATGCCAACTTTTTAGGGCCCAAATAGTTGCTTTTAGTAGAAGTAATGGACAAAGATTCATTTAGACAAGAAAGGCTAAATTGCATTATATCTAATCACCCAACACAATTATGAATACTTCTCTTAAATTTTTATCTTTTTTATTATTTTTAACCACTTTTGGTATCTATGCCTGTCAGAAAATGCAGACTAATGGAGAAAAGGATAATGCCACAAATACCACTCCCATCAATGAACGTGAAGATGATATATGTACAATTGACGACGATGAGCCAGTAGATCTTGAGGTATCCGTTGTCGATGGTGTTATGTGTTTCCCTAATCATGATTCATTAGTAAGCACTTTAGATGCACTTACCGAATATGATGTCGATGTGATAAATGATTGGGAAATACAAAATAATTTCACGTCGATTACTTCATCGTATTATAACATAGATGAATTACCATACAGCCAACACTCGACAGAATTGGCAAAAGGTAGGCTGTCACAAATATTGACCCATGAATTAGTAGATGGAGCACAAGTAATAAGAATGCCAAAGTATAGTTTATATTTGGGTAGAGTACTTAACACCGATGGTTTGGTATGTGTTGGAGATTATATTGGTACAATATCGCAGAACTTAAATATTTGGACAAACAAGGCAAATAAACAATTATTACTCAATGCATTGAATACAAAAACATTACTGGAACCAGAAAAGTTCATAGTCATCAATAATCAGTATTTTGGTGCAGAAGATCGGGATTGGACTGCAGCAAGTACCGCCTGCCCACTAAATGCTTCGTTTATTTCACCTACTCAAACTAGAGAAAATCCAAATCTCAAGCGTAGAATAGAAACATATTATGAGTTTAACGCATTGACTACTCCCGCTGGTGGTGGACTATTTCACTATGACTCTAAATTTGTCTTAGTCAGTACTTCTAAAAAAGGACCAAATAATAAATATAAAACGGATCATTACCATGCTTATAACATTACTGTTGCTATTTTTAATCCATTAGGGCCTGTAAATAATTGGATAAATAGTGGTACACATTCTTGCACAAAAACGGCTGTTACGACAAGATTTTTACATGCATATCGAAATGTAACCACCCCTTTTTTAGTTACAAATGGTACAAGTATCGTCTTAGTTTCTCCTGGAGCTACCAATAGCGGTTCAACAGGGACATCTACTTCGCATAGAGGTATGGATGGACTGTATGCACGATTTGATTGTAATTAATATTAGTTGTATTGTAGGTATTTATTATTTTGAAAACTAATGATTTGTAAGCCTGAAGTCAAAAAAGTCGCTTGTGTACAATAACAAACGCGACGTTTTCTTTGGAAAATAAATCATTGGTTTTCAAATGAATTTACACAATAAATATGCGTATTTTAATAATACAAAATTATACATAAAAAATATTTACAATAAAAGGCACTAATTCCTTAAACGATATTATATGAAAAATATAGCCTTTGCAATTATTTTTTTAGCATTATGCAATATCCTCTCTGCCCAGCGTATGTCCTATTTTTTTAGAACTGCTGTGGAAAATGCTAATTATACGACAATTGATGGCTCTTGGCGGGATCAAAATACTTGGAAATATGGGCCAGTATTTGAATTAGGTGCCGCCTTCGCAGTACGAAAATGGTTCAATATAGAAAGTAGTTTGTCGTACCGCGAACGCAAAGCCTTGGAAATGTACACTTTTCCATTTAGCGGAGGGCATCCGCAGGGGTTAACCGCTAAATGGATCTTTTATAAATATCCCAGCAGCCCACAAAGCCCAAATTTTAATCCAACAGATTTTAAGCATTTACCCAATTTCAAGTACCTCTATCTCTGCGTTACACCCACTGTGTCGGCAGGCCGTAAAGTACGCTTTACCGCAGGTGTAGGGATTTTTGGAGGTCTATTGTTGAATCGAGCAGATAAACAAGTCACTGAAGAAGACCTGCCGCATGTCAAAGATTTCTTTCAGGCTCCGTTTCATGTTTATGGCTCGGTGAACTATAATCTTTACGATTTTGGCTTTGCCCCAAGGGTACAATTGGAGTGCCCTATCGCTGCAAAGCGTTGGATAGGGCTTACTTTTTCGTCACAACATTCACTCAGCCATTTGAACAACGATTTTGTTCGTCCCGACTTTTACTCAAGGTTTAATATATTTTGGCTCACATTTTCAGGTGGGGTAAGTTATCGAATGGCATTTTAGTACTAATAGGTAGGATCAGCAGAAAGTAATCAGCCAAAAGTGATAAGTTACTGTTTACTCTTTCCTTAATCAGTAATAGAAGCCCGGGGAAGAATCGAACTTCCATTGCCGGAGTCAAATTCCGGCGTACTAGCCGTTGTACGACCGAGCTATAAAGTTGCGTAGGCGGGACTCGAACCCACAAGACGGACGTATCAGATCCGCATGTTAACCATTACATGACCACGCAAAGAATAAAAAGACTTGTTGCGCAAGCGGGAATCGAACCCACAGCCCAGGCTTATGAGACCCGTATGTTACCGTTACACTACCGCGCAGCAAGTCCTACAGTGGGAACAATAGGACTCGAACCTATACAGGCGGTGCTTCAAACCGCTGCTCTACCATTGGAGCTATATTCCCGAATTATTTCACCTTTCAAAAAGAGCGGAGGACAAGGGACTCGAACCCTCATCTCGACATCTGTCGAGAACCGCATTAGCAGTGCGGCGCAGCAAACCAATATCTGCCTATCTTCCTTGTTTCTATTCAATGCGGAGCGTGTTACAGGGCCGCTACAATGTCGTTCTCACTGGATCACTAAGGGTTTGTAACACGCGTCCACATCTTCTCGTATCCTGGGTAGGATTCGAACCTACACTGTCACCGTTCTAAGCGGCGCGCCTCCTGCCGATTGGGCTACCAAGACTGCTAGAAGATTGTTTTGCATTCGATAATTGTAGCCACGCGAGGACTCGAACCTCGATCTCGGGCTTCGTAAACCCGGGTCCTTCCTTTGAACGACATAGCTTTGCTTCGATAAACTCAGCAACCGTGCTTCGATAAACTCAGCAACCGTGCTTCGATAAACACAATTACTTTTTAAGTGCGGGAGGCTCGACTCGAACGAACATCTACGCGGTTCCAAACCGCGTGTCTTACCATTAGACGACTCCTACGGATGTATGCTGCTTTTTGAACAAAAAGCACAAGCGAATTAAACTGGTGATGAGACCAGTTAAGGCAAAAAGTAACGCTAGGTTACTGAAATACCGTTAAGAAAAAGAAATGAAAAAAGGGAAATTTGTGGTCGATATTAGTTGCGACCGCCCATTCGTAGGAGCAAGCCACTAAATCGACTGCTACCCTGCGGAATGGGAGCGCAGTTTGGGTAACGTTGAATAATGAATAAAGTGCCGAGCATGATGTTTAATTATTGAAAAACAAGAACGCCATATTGACGTACAAAAACCATAACCAGATCTTGTTCCCAAAAGTTCCGCAGTAGCTATTTTTTTTCAATAAATGCTAAAATAGCAGCAGTCAATTCCGCAGGTTTTTCAGCATGTACCCAATGCCCAGCACCTTCAATAGTAATCAACTCCGCATTAGGGAATAAAGCCAATACACCTGGCCATTCGCTATCGAGTACATAATTGGAATTACCGCCGCGGATAAACAAGGTAGGTTTCTCAAACGGATCACCTGTGACCGGAGCGAGTATATTGGCATAATCGCGGTGAAGTGTGGCGAGGTTCATTTTCCAACTGTATTTGCCATCCGCGTCGCGGGTAATATTTTTGAGCAAAAACTGAAGCGTACCCACATCACTAATCTTTTCTTGCAAATAACGTTCTGCGTCCTTGCGCGACACCAAAGACTCCAAGTCGAGGCCAAATAATGCATCAAAAATATCGTCGTGGTTGCTAACCGAGGTACCCGGTTCCATATCAACCACAATTAAACGCTCTACCATATCGGGATTGGTCAATGCCATTTGCATCGCAGCCTTTCCGCCCATGGAATGGCCAATATAGGTAGCAGAAAACATCCATCGAGATTCCATAAATGCCATCAAGTCGTTGGCTATTTCTGGGTAAGAATGCGTGTTAACCTGCGGCGACCTACCGTGGTTGCGCAAATCGGGCGTGACGACCAAGTGATCTTCTGCGAGTGTTTTAGCTATTGTTTGCCAATTGTCGGAGAAACCAAATAAACCATGTAGTATGATGATTGGACTACCTTGTCCAAATTCTCGAGCGAATAGTTCCAAAATAAATAGAGGATTTTAGGCTGCAAAAGTAAGTTGTTTTTATTATTGTTTAACAAAACTTGATAAATACACGTTTTTATTGAACAAAGTAGGCAGAACGCTGTTTATTACTGTTACTAGGGAATAGCTGCACAAACGATTTACAAAAAAATATTCAACGTTAATTCGTTATTTCCTACACTCTCAATTCATTTCACTCATTTTTGCAGGAAACGAATATAATGGCCATTTATTCCATAAGGGATTTAGAGCAGTTGACTGGTATCAAGAAGCACACCATTAGGATATGGGAGCAACGGTACAACTTGATCACTCCTAAGCGGACTGATACAAACATCCGGTATTACACCGTTGATGAGTTGCGGCTATTATTCAATGTAGCACTTTTAAATCGTAATGGCTACAAGATCAATAAATTGGCTAAAATGACACGTGACGAAATTACAGGCGTGGTTGAACATATTTCTAAGATTAATGATGGAAGCAGTTCAAAAATAGATGCACTAACGTTGGCCATGCTCAACTTGGATGAACGCTCATTTGAAGATATTTTTTCAATGAGTATTCAAGAGATTGGTTTTGAACATACAATGGCCACCTTGATTTATCCTTTACTGGAAAACCTGAAAGCATTATGGATTACTCGAAGTATTAATCCTGCACACGAAAAGTTCATTACGCACCTTATCCAACGAAAACTATTACGTGCCATCGACGAAGCACATTTACCAGAAAACTATAACGGCCAAATATTTTTTCTCTTCTTACCCGAAGGCGAAGCACAAGAATTAACTTTATTATTCGTTTATTATCTATTGCGCCAAAGAGGGTTTAGGGTGATCTATTTAGGTAGTCAAACTTCCCTTAGCGACGTAAAAGATGCTTGTACGGCCGCACCTGCAGGTTTTGTGTTTTCTATTATTGATAACCCACTTCCAAGGCAATCTGTACAAAATTATGTTAATCAAATCGCTTTATCCACTGGAAATAACCGCGTATTGCTTACTGGGTCTCAATTAGCGCAACACCGCGAAAATTTAGTTTTACCCAATAATGTGTCGGTACTCGATGGGCTTAATGATACGCTTGCTTTTTTGGATAGTTTAAAGTGATAGTCGTTGCAAAACACTATGTCACCCTCCCCCTTATTTTTATTACTTCTTTTATCATCATTTACGCTTTCTGCCCAAAACCTCCGATATACGATCGAGGTGGAGCCACAATTAGCAAAAGATATGCGTATTGGTGTCGATTTAGAGTTTTATCATTCCGACCGTGATACCTTATATATTGGCATTCCCGGGCAAATTAATCAAGTTACTAAAGTCTATAAACACTACCGAAATTGGTCCGTTACAGGTGGCCGTATTATAGCACGCGATAGCTCCAGAATTACGATCAAACGTACCGAAAAAAACGCGCCTACGATTCAGGTGCATTATGATATTTTTTCCCCAACTGTGGGCGATGCCGTAACAAGAACCAACAGTTCTGCACCTTTATTACAACCCGATTACTTACATATTCGTGGCTATTCCTTGTTTCTAATTCCACTCAATTACAAAAATTTTGATGTGGAAGTCAACTGGAAAAAAATACCCAAAGGCTGGAAAATCCAAAATAGTTTCTCCGCTAATACCAAACAACAAAAATTCAAAAGTACTAACCGCGAAGATTGGCGACGTACCAATTGGATTGCTGGTGATTTTCGCCAATACAAAGCCAATGTTTTTGGCAAACCCGTTTGTTTTGCGGTGCGCGGCACTTGGAATTTTGAGGATACCACCCTGTTTAATATTATCCTTAAAACCGTAAAAACACAACGCGAACAATGGAATGATCGCGATATCGACTTTTACTCGGTGAGCCTTATCCCTTACAGATTGCCCGCCAAGCCATCAGAATGGGACAAAGAAAGCCTTTGTATGGGCAATGGACTGTACCAATCATTTGTGACTTATGCTGATGAATCCGTGTTACTCGACGATTTTATTGACCTATTCAACCACGAAATGATGCACGAGTGGATTGGTGGCCGTATTGATGAAGGCAATGCCACCGCATCTATCAATATGCGATGGTTTGTAGAGGGTTTTACGGAGTATTTTGCGCTCCGCAACCGATGGAAATCAGGATTTATGACCGAAATCGAGTTTTTTTCGGAAATTAATGAAGAATATTTCACCCGTTTGTACGCGTCGCCCAATGCTGAATTACCTAATTTGGTAGCCGAAAGCAGGAGGTGGGAGTCGTATGAACTAGAACGTATTGCTTACCTCCGTGGCTGTATTGCGGCGATCTATTTCGATATGGCCATACGACAGCGATCTAACAACAAAAAAAACTTGTTCAATGTATTAAACGACCTGATGGATTACACCTACGGAACGGATCGTAACTTAACGGATAGTTACGATTTTTTTGTGGAAACGCTGGCCGAGTACTATGGCGAAGATCCTACACAATGGCTAAATCGGCATATTGATCAAGGGAAAAAGATACCCGCTGCATCCTTTATTTTGCCTAATTATCTGGTGGTCAGTTCCAATGAAGCAGGCATCCCACAAGTACGATTGAACAAATCAGTAAAGGGTGCGGCTGATCTGTTTTTGAAAGACTAATGTACTTAGGAATGAGATTTAAATCAGTCCCCTTGATTTTAATTCCAAATACTTATTGATCGTATTAATCGTCAAATCTTCCGGACGCGTAAGAATAGATTGTATGCCAAATTGCCGTAAACGTGTCACCATTTCTTTTTTCTCCTGCAAAAACTGGCGTGCTACTGTTTGTTGAAAGATATCCGAACTGCGCTTCAAAGGCAAATTGGATAGTTCCCTAATCTCTGTATTTTCAAAAAAAACAACCACCAACAAGTGGGCCGCGTTCAACCTGCGCAACGTGGGCATTACTCGTTCCAAGGCATAATTGCTCTCAAAATTGGTGAACAACACGAGTAGCGAGCGTGCGCCCACTAAGCGCTTTACTGCTTGGTACAATAACTCGTAATTGGATTCCACCGGGCGCTCTTTTTCGCGGTACAATGATTCCAATATCCGATGCAATTGACCCGTATCGCGCTCCGCTTTTAGGGTAGTTCCTATGACATCGGAGAAGGAGAGCAAACCTGCTTTATCCTGTTTTTTAAGGATAATATTGGATATGGCTAAAGTCGTATTGATCGCGTAATCCATCAAAGATAAGCCTTTAAAAGGCATTTTCATCGCACGGCTTTTATCCACGATACAATAAATTTGCTGGCTTTTTTCATCTTCGTATTGATTGACCATCAATGTATTATGCCGGCTGGATGCCTTCCAGTTGACACTCCGGTAATCATCGCCTTCTACATAGTTCTTGATTTGTTCAAACTCATAACTATGCCCGATTCGGCGCATTTTTTTGATACCCGATTCATGGGCAATATGCCGAATGGCGCGCAATTCGTACCGCTTCATTTGAACGATAGACGGATAAACATCCACATCCGCAGGTGCTGCTACCCTAAGTCGCCGTTGTACTAATCCTAGACGGCTGCTCACTAATGCATTGGTATATCCAAATGAATATACGCCTCTACTGAGCGGTCTCAGTTCGTAGTCAATTATGGTAGCATGGCCCGCTGGGAGCGCAATATCGTATTTGAAATCGCGCTTTTGAAACTGAAACGGCAATTCATCATACACCTCCATTTGAAGGTATAAATTGGAGTAATTATCAAAATATAGGGATACCTTATTCGGGTCACTAAGCGAAAAGACAGCATTCATCGTACGCTTGCACTGCACTTTGGGGCGACGTACAAACAGTAAAAGCAGATCCGTAATAACTAAAAGACCAGCAATAGCAAAAGCAGCCTTTGCCAAGGGCAACAGCCACTCAAAAGGATATGCAAGCGCAAATAGCGCGGCAATACATCCGAATAAAATAAAAAAACGATTGGTTAAATGCGGCATGTAGCGTGATTTGTGGTGCAATGATAGGCTATTTTATGATTATATTGGGCATTAAAATTAATTCTTTGCAGTATTCACCAAACTTTAACGGTATTTCCACTTACTTTTGCGCCCACTTTGCGTCAGTAGGTGTGTAAAAACAATAATTTTTTGTCTTTACGTCTCTAACAGGACACTCAACCTTTTATTTAAACAAATTTTATTATCAACAATGTTGCAAACTATTCGTCTGTTTTTGGCAGTTGCGTTCTTATTTACCGTTGTTTCCGCACAGGCACAAACGCCTATCAAATGCGGCCACATGAATCTCGGTAACCTATTGGAAGGCTTGCCCGAGACTACTCAAGCCAATAAAGATTTGGAAGCATTTGCCGCTACTTATGCTGCCAAAGGAGATTCTTTGGGTAAAATATTTGAAGCCGCTGCCACCACTTTCCAAAAGGAATATCAAGAAGGTAAATTGATTCCAGTAGTAGCACAACAGCAGTACGCTGCGCTTGAAAAGCAACAAAAGGAATTAGAAAATTACCAAAAAACTTCGGAGCAGGCTGTATCCATCAAACGCGATGAATTACTCAACCCAATTCTTACCAAGATTTACGATAGCATTAAAGCAGTAGCCACCGAAAATGGCTATCTCATGATTTTTGATACCAGTACTGGTGCTGCATTATACGCATTGGAATCGGAAGATATTACGCCATTGGTGAAGAAAAAAATGGGTCTGTAAGCCTGCTTTACGGCTAAGGAAGTTATTTCGACACCGCTCCTAATTAAGGGAAATAAACAGCCCGCTCTTGAATCATGTATTCACAGGGTGGGCTGTTTGTATTTAGATGATATGTCCAAGTACTTATTAACAGGTGCAAGTAATCGTTTGCTGTTGCCTACGCCTATCATCTTACCAAAACAAAAGTTCATCTGCCAAAACACATTTTTTACCTTATTTTTTCCATATATTTTTTCCCAAACCAAATATAATTTCATTATTGGTACTACATTTTTGATTTTTCGAGATAATATTTTGGGCGAATTTTCACTACCTCAAACTGCGTTTAAAATACATTGACAAAAAAAACACAAAAAACTTGTACATAATAGAAAAAAGTTTTTATACCTTTGGCGGCTTTTTGAAAAAACAGGTATAAACTTACCCGTTTTTTAGATTTTTATCATACTAGTACATATATTTATGAGCTCATCCGCAGCTACCGCCGCTCCCGAACACGATGCAATTCACGAAGCCCTACAGCGTTTTTTTGGTTTTGACACATTTAAAGGAACACAACATGCCGTAATCAAGAGCTTGCTCGACGGTAAGGACACCTTTGTTATAATGCCGACGGGTGGCGGCAAATCCCTTTGCTATCAATTACCGGCACTGATGCTGCCCGGTATTGCAATCATAATCAGCCCATTGATCGCCTTGATGAAAAATCAGGTGGACAGTATTCGTGGCTATTCCGATGAAGATGAAGTGGCACACTTCCTTAACTCGTCGCTGACCCGCGCTCAGATGAAGAAGGTAAAAACCGATATCACTGATGGACGTACAAAATTGCTTTTTGTAGCACCCGAAACGCTTACAAAAGAAGAAAATATTGAGTTTTTTAGTAGCAATAATATTTCTTTTGTAGCGGTGGACGAGGCGCACTGTATTTCCGAATGGGGCCACGATTTTCGCCCAGAATACCGCCGTATCCGTACCATGCTGGATGCTGTTGCGAAAGACGTTCCGATTATTGCACTTACCGCTACGGCAACACCTAAAGTACAAGAGGATATTGTGAAGAACCTGAACATGAAGAACCACAATACCTTTATTTCTTCGTTCAACCGCGATAACCTGTTTTACGATGTACGCTCTAAGGTAAAGAAAGACCAAACGATTAAGCAGATTATTCAGGTAATAAAAGAGGAGTTTCGCAATGAATCGGGTATCATTTACGTACAAAACCGTAAAACTGCCGAGGATATCGCCGAAATGCTCTTGGTGAATGATATTAAAGCCGCTCCATACCACGCAGGTCTCGATCCCAAAACACGCGCTCAAACACAGGATAATTTCTTGATGGAAAATATTGACGTGATTTGTGCAACCATCGCTTTTGGTATGGGTATCGACAAACCAGATGTGCGTTTTGTGATCCACTACGACATTCCAAAATCTATTGAAAACTACTACCAAGAAACAGGTCGTGCTGGTCGCGATGGCTTAGCAGGCAAATGTATTGCGTTCTATAATTACAACGATATTCTCCGTTTGGAGAAGTTTTTACGCGATAAGCCAGTTTCAGAACGCGAAATGGGCGCACAATTAATGCAAGAAGTAGTGGCTTACGCCGAAACCGCCTCTTGCCGTCGTCGCTTTTTATTGCACTATTTCGGGGAAAGTTTCCCTGTTGAAAACTGTGGTAAAATGTGCGATAACTGCCGTACTCCAAAAGAAGTAGTAGAGGTAAAAGAAGAGATCGTTAATGTAGTGAGTGGTATCCTCGAACTCAACGAGAATTACTTGATCCGTACGATTGTTGACTTTATCATGGGGCGCGAGACCAAGGAAATGAAAGATTTCCGCTTTACTGAACTAGAAAACTTTGGTATAGGTGATACACGCGATGAAAACTTCTGGAATTCGGTGATTCGCCACGCCATGATTAACAACCTGATTTACAAGGAAATTGAGCAATTCGGTATCGTAAAAGTATCCGATGCCGGCAAGGAATACTTGAAGAATCCGCACTCGATTACCATGACTGTGAATATTAATTACGGTGATAACGACTACGATTTCGAGGACGATAAAGGTGGCACTGCTGTACTAGACGAGGTATTGATGAGTATGTTGAAGGATATTCGTCGTGCAGTATCCAAAAAACATAATTTACCGCCGTATGTTATTTTCCAAGATCCATCATTGGAAGAAATGGCGACCCAATACCCGCTTTCTATGGATGATATGTCCAAGATTACGGGTGTATCTTTGGCTAAAGCGCAACGGTATGCACAACCCTTTATCGATGCGATACTCAAGCACGTAGAGGAAAACGAGATCGAACGCCCCATGGATTTAACGATCCGGACGGTAGCCAATAAATCGAAAGCAAAGATCAACATTATTACGTCTATTGATCGCAAAATCAATTTGGAAGATATTGCCAAGTCGAGCGATATGACGTTCCAAGAATTGATCGATGAACTATATGGTATCGTTATGTCGGGTACTAAATTACGGTTGGACTATTACCTCAACCGCGTGGTATCGGACGAATATGTACGCGACTCCATTATCGAATACTTCAAGGATGCGGAAACAGATGATCTTGAATTGGCGTATAACGAACTAAAGGAAGAAGATATTAATTGGGAAGAAATTCAATTGATGCGCCTGAAGTTTTTGAGCGATTTTGCCAACTAATGCATAACTATTTGACCTAAATTATATGACTAAACCATTCATTCATCACGTCTATTTTTGGCTCAAAAACCCCAACGACGCTGCCGATAAAGCGGCGTTGCTCGCAGGTTTGGAAAAATTGAGTACTGTGGAAACTATTCACCAATATTTTATCGGTGCGCCAGCTCCTACAGATCGGCCTGTTATTGACAGTTCGTATTCCGTTTCTTGGTTGCTTATATTTGCCACTGCCGAGGATGAGGCTGTCTATCAAACACATCCATTGCATCTTGAATTTATTGATAATTGCAAGCATTTGTGGGAAAGAGTGGTGGTATATGATTCTATATAGATAATTTGCCCCAAAAATATGTTTGCATTTGCCCAGCCTTGGTGGTTTTTATTGGTACTTGTTTGGCCCATTGGCTACGCACTCCAACGGCGCTTTGTTGCCCAGCCTACAGCCATTGCATTGCCTACCGCATCTGCATTGTCGGGTAATACATCGTGGCGGGTAGAAGCACTACGCCGATTGCCTTGGTTGCCGCATATTATTTTAGGGTTGTTAATCCTTGCCTTGGCGCGCCCTCAAAAAGTATGGACGGAAGAAAAAATCAATTCCAATGGTATTGATATTGTGCTGACGATGGATATTTCGCTCAGTATGCTCAGCCGCGATTTTATGCCCAATCGTTTGGCCGTATCCAAAGCAGTTGCCATTGATTTTGTGAGCAAACGCCCCAATGATCGTATTGGTTTGGTTGTATTTGCAGGCGAAGCGTTTACACATTGTCCGCTTACGCCGGATAAAAAAGTGGTCAAGGAATTTATTCAAAATATTAGGGTAGGTGTGTTGAAATGGGAAACGGCCATTGGCGATGGCTTAGTGACAGCCTTGAGCCGGATTCGGAATAGCCCAGCGAAAAGTAAAATTATCGTGCTACTCACCGATGGAGACAGCAATGCTGGTATGGATCCAAAAGAAGCCGCCGAAATTGCGGTTGAAATGGGGATCAAGGTTTATACCATTGCTATCGGGAAAGAGGGCTTGGTAGAAACACCTTATAACCGCATCGACGATACTACATTTGTTTATCAGTACGCCCAAAGTTATATAAAAACGGATACACTCCAGCAGATAGCGGATATGACGCGTGGCCGTTTTTTTCGCGCTTATTCCCCCGAAGACTTAGAGGAAATATATGATGTGATTGACCGTTTGGAAAAAACCAATATTGATATCACTACCATTCGGCGCAGTTCTGATTATTTCCAATATTTGGTCGGTGTGGCTTTTGTCTTATTGCTGTTGTTTATGCTATTGAAGTGGGTGGTGTTGCGCAGTGTGCGGGATTAGGGGAACTATTTTACCTTTTTTAAAACAATTTTTTTAATAAAGCATTTAGTCTTTTGTACCTTTGCTGTTTACACAAATGCTTAACGCACACCATTTCTGTCCATAAATGTCTGCTACAACTAAAGATAAGAATATTATTACTGATCCCAACGAATTCATTTCCGTTACAGGTGCGCGCGTGCATAACCTGAAAAATATAGACGTGGATATTCCGCGCAACCAACTCGTTGTGATTACCGGAGTGAGTGGCTCTGGCAAAAGTTCGCTGGCATTTGATACCATCTATGCGGAAGGGCAACGCCGTTTTATGGAAACCTTGTCGAGCTATGCACGGCAGTTTATCGGCGAAATGGAACGCCCCGATGTGGAACAGATCACGGGCCTTTCCCCTGTGATTAGTATTGAGCAGAAGACCACAGGGCGCAATCCGCGCTCCACAGTGGGTACTGTGACCGAAGTGTATGACTTTTTGCGCCTGCTTTTTGCGCGTGCAGGCGATGCCTATTCCCATGTGACGGGCAAAAAAATGGTCAAATTTACCGAAGAGCAAATCCTCGAAAGCATTGCGGAGCGGTTCAAAGAGCAAAAAATTATGATGCTCGCACCCTTAGTACGCTCGCGCAAGGGGCATTACCGCGAGCTCTTTGAGCAAATAAGAAAACAAGGCTATACCAAAGTACGCGTGGATGGCGAGGTACTGGATGTAATGCCTGAAATGCAGGTAGATCGCTATAAAATCCACGATATTGAAGTTGTTATTGACCGTTTGCGCGTGGGTGACGACCGTGGCGAGCGTTTGGCAGAAAGTGTAAAAACCGCTATGCGCACTGGTGATGGCTTGATGATGGTCGTTGCCATAGATGTACCGGATAGCGCCCAAGCCATATTTTCCAAACGCCTGATGTGCCCCGATTCCGGTATTTCTTACGAAGAGCCTTCCCCCAATTCTTTTTCTTTCAATTCTCCGTACGGTATGTGCCCGCACTGCAAAGGCGTGGGTGAAGTACACGAGGCCGATATGGCGCGTATCATCCCCGACGATAGCAAATGTATCAATGATATAGGTATTGTGCCCTTTGGAGAGGTGCGCGACAACCTCACGTTTAAGCAACTGCGTGCGTTGGCTAAGAAATTCAAGTTTTCGTTTACCACGCCAGTTAAAGAAATACCAGCAGAAGCCCTAAAAGTGATCTTGCACGGTGGTGGCGAAGCCTTGGAAGTAAGTGTCAATTGGGGTGGCGATGAATGGACTTATAACCTTGCTGCCGAAGGTGTAGTGAATATGCTGAAACGTTATTACACGGAAAGCAGTAGCGAAAAAATCCGCCAATGGGCCGAAGATTTTATGTCCGTAATGACCTGTCCAGAATGCAAAGGCACCAGGTTGAAACAAGAAAGCCTTTGGTTCAAAATTGGCGATAAAAACATCTCCGAATTGGGTGAAATGGGTCTTACCGAACTCTCCGAAACCCTAGGCAGCATTGAAAGTAATATGTCAGAACGGCAACAGGCCATTGCCAAAGAAGTACTCAAAGAAATCCGTTTTCGCCTGCATTTCCTTTTGCAGGTGGGCTTGGATTATTTGGCACTCAACCGTCCAGCGCGGACACTGTCGGGTGGTGAAAGTCAACGTATCCGATTGGCCACTCAAATTGGCTCGCAGCTTACGGGCATTACCTATATTCTGGACGAGCCGAGTATTGGCCTGCACCAACGCGATAACCAACGCCTTATAGCTGCACTCAAAAACCTGCGCGATATTGGCAATACGGTTTTGGTGGTAGAGCACGACCGTGATATTATGCTCGAATCCGATTACCTGATCGATCTTGGCCCCGGCGCAGGTAAGCATGGCGGCGTCATTGTTGATATTGGTAAACCCGCGGACTTTTTGAAACAATCCACCAAAACATCTGATTATTTGGCGGGTCGCTCTACATTGGACATTCCAAAAGTACGCCGTCCCGGCAATGGCCAAGCACTTCAATTGTTCAATTGTACAGGACACAACCTCAAGAATGTATCTATTTCCATTCCATTGGGGACATTTACCTGTGTCACAGGAGTATCTGGCTCTGGCAAGTCATCTTTGATCAATGAAACGCTGTACCCGATCCTTCAACAGCATTTTTACAATAGCCTAAAACGTCCGCTCCCTTATGAAAAAATAGAAGGGCTAGAGCATTTGGATAAGGTGATCGAGATAGACCAAAGCCCTATTGGCCGCACGCCGCGCAGTAATCCTGCTACTTATACCAATGTGTTTGGGGATATACGCAAACTGTTTTCCGATACGCCAGAGGCCAAAATACGGGGTTACCAACCGGGTCGTTTTTCCTTCAATGTAAAAGGCGGCCGCTGCGAAGTATGTGAAGGTGGTGGTATGAAAGTGATCGAAATGAATTTTCTACCCGATGTCTCCGTTCCGTGCGACCGCTGTATGGGACGCCGCTACAACCGCGAAACCTTGGAAGTGCTGTACAAAGGCAAATCTATTTCGGATGTATTGGAAATGACGATAGACGAAGCGGTGGTATTTTTTCAACCAATTCCGCCCATTTTCCGCAAAATAAAGACCTTACAAGACGTTGGCTTGGGTTATATCACCCTTGGCCAACAAGCCACTACGCTTTCGGGCGGCGAGGCACAGCGTGTTAAACTGGCCGAAGAACTCTCTAAAAAAGATACCGGAAAAACGATTTATATCTTAGATGAGCCCACCACCGGCCTTCACTTTGAGGATATTCGTATCTTGCTCAATGTACTGTTTCGTTTGGTGGAAAAAGGCAATACCGTGATCGTGATCGAGCATAATTTAGATGTGGTAAAAATGGCTGATTATGTCATTGATATTGGTCCAGAAGGCGGCAAAGGCGGCGGTAAAGTAGTGTGCGCGGGTACGCCCGAAGTGGTGGCCAAGGAAAAAAAGAGTTGGACTGGGCAGTTTTTGGTGGCGGAACTTAAGTAGATCTACAAAAATCGACTAACCCACCGCCAACCAACCAACCCCCAGCCAAAATACCACAAAGTAAACCACTGTCAGCCAAGTTTCACGTTTGTCCAAGCGGTCAACCCTACTTTTATCTCCCGACTTGGACACGATATTGCCCGCAATAATCACGTGTAGCATCACCAAGGCAGTGAGGATATACACCAGTAGGTATATTTTGTCCATTAATACCATATAACCCGAATCGGGTAGCGCATCGCTGTAGGATTGCTGTAAAAATACAGCCGTGAGCAATCCGCCAATAGGCAGCGACGACCGCGTGTCGATATGATCGGGGTGTAATGTGAGTGCACCCAAACTCATAAACATCACAATCATCAGTGGTAATAGCATTTTAAGCAAAAAGAAACTCAATGGTCGGCCCAACGTGAGGGTATAGGTAAGGTTGCTATATTGGTGCGCATTTTCCTCGGGGTTGCCAAAATTGGAGTCGTAATCGTGTGTTTTTTCCAACAGTTGGCAGCCTCGTTGGTCCCAACCCACCAAATTCAGCGTAGGCCGTACAACAGCCGCAATGGTACTGGTATCGGGTAAATAGACGATGGAGTCCTTATCTGCATCCGGGTTTTCTATTTGAATATCCAGCGCATGTTCATCCAGTGGGAAGCGATTGAGGGAAAAAGAATGAAAAAACCGGCCTTCGATCCTAAAAATACGATAATTAGTGCTGTCTTTTAGGCGTACAGTAGCGGAATCGCCATCAAAACTATTGTTGGTCACACTCCATTTTTCAATAGCATTGACAAATTCTACATTCGTGGGATCAAAATCACCTTTCCATTTAAACCAAATATAAAAATCCGCATAGAACGAATGCGCATTCATATTCAAGTCGTATAAATTGTTCAAATACAGGCCAGTACGAACAATATGTGGTTGTTTCGTGGCTGTTTGTGATTGTGCTAAAAAAGCACAGCCGCAACACAGCAGGAGCAAAATAAGGGAAAGGCGTAGCTGATTCATTTGGCAAAGTTAGGAATAGTTTGGGGTTTTAGGAGATAGAATGGAAATATAAACATACACTTTTGTTTTAAATAAAATATTTTTAAATTTATATTAAACCCAAGTACCTCAAATATGGTAGACTAGCCAGTTCTTTAACCTTTATTCATGGGCGAGAAAAATTAATGCTGAGCCAACTGGAGATTTTTTAGCCTGCTTTCTTTGGCTAAACAAAAAAAAGTAATTGATGTTAAATATCTCATTGGTATTAAAATTATCAACAAGCGGAGATAATGTGGGGTGATACACGATAGATTCGTTGTGGGGTAAAGGTAAAATTATATTAATTATAGAACATGGAAATAGATCTTGGTAAACTAGTTGATGACCATATTAAGGAATCTAGCCGTCGAGGACTAGTATCTGACACCAATGGAATTATCATGGATACTCCCGAAGCCATAGTTGATTTAATTGAATTATTAAGCCAAAAAGATGTTGAATTTGAATGGAAAAGAAATCAAGTTAAGGCATTTTTCTTATCATTTTTAGTAAGACTCGAAGAAGATACTTACCTGCGAGTTACTTATGAATTAGTAAGAAGATGCTTAGATCATGTGGATATTGATGAACTTGCAGATAAATTATGCTTTTTCGTATCAGGCGACAAACTACTGGATCAAATTCTTCAAACAAAAGATGAGCAACGGCTAAAGCAATTTAATCGCTTATTAATTAACGAACTATTGCTACGCGGGAGGGTTATTAGTGATGATAAAAAGAAGATATTTCTTGAAAGCTTTTCTGAATTTGATTTTAATTGGGTAGGATTAGAATTAAATGAAATAGAAACGGGATTGTCGTTAAGAAATTACACTTTAAATGGATCTGGTTTTGGTTTTTCTTTTGGGCTTCAATCCGAGAAAAAATTTCCTTACTCGGTATTAGATTTTAGCGACATAAAATTAAGTAAAAACACAAATCAGGAATTAAACAATTTGTCATCGACAATAGCGAAAGATCATATCCATCTGATTGAAATGGGTAGTTTTGAATATTCAGCAAAAGATATCGATGGTTTACCCGCAGGAATAATTTGCCATTTGAGTTATAATGAATACTTATCTGAAATTACAAATATTGCTTTTAAGCAGATAAACATTAAAGATCTTTTTCATTATTTGTTTAGTATGTCAGTATTTGGAGGTGCATACGGACGAGGAGGATCTGGGGCAACAAGCAGAATAAATTCGTGGAAAGTAATTAGTGGTTTAATACAGAAAAATTATTTAGAATTTAGTAAAGAAGAAATAGTAGAAGCATTGAATCATTTTACATGGGCAGAATTTAGTACTGAACAAGGGTGGTTTATAAATGAATGGATTGATTTAGGGGTAATTGGAATTAACATAAAAGAAAAAAAGTATGCGATATTAGTAATTTCAGATACAGATTAAAATATCGTCATATAATGTTCAAGGCGTTACTGTTGATTTAAATTTCAGGATTGGGATAATACTTGAATACGACCGACAAAACGTAGTTTTAGGTATTGTCGGGGCAACTTTTAATCGGTTACCCCGACAATTGATTCACAAAGATTTTAATCCACTACCGCACCAACACCCCGCTCACACGCCGAGTACTCCCAATCAGCGCATACGCATACATCCCATGCGCCAATTCCGGCAGCACAATTGTTGCCGTACCGTTCAAAGACCATTCCTTTATTTTTTTACCATTTACATCGTATAAAATAAAGCGATAATTGTCTTCCATATCCGTTTTGATCGTCAGGTTTTGACCATCTTCCAATGGGTTGGGATACAATAGCCAATCTTGTACCTGCGGCGCAAAAGATACCTGCCGCACAGGTGAAATCGTCACTTTTCCATCGCGGTCCAATTGGCGGATACGGTAATAATTGACACCATCATACGGCGTATTATCCTTACAATCGTATATGTGGATACCTGCGCCTAATTTGGCAGAAATATTTTCAAATCGTTCAAATTGAATACCATCTGCGCTTCTTTCTATTTCAAAAGTGGCGACATCGCTGGTTTGGTTGACTTTCCAACGCAATTGCGCTTGTTTTTCGCCTACTTTTATGGCCGTAAAATCGAGCCACTCTACGGGAAGTGGACCAGAGTAACCCGCCATGAATTGGCTAAACGATGTGATACCATTACCCGTATTAAAGGTCAAATTGCCCAACGCTCCGGGTACAATAGCATCGGCGTTATCAATAGATCCACCCCAGGTATTGCCCTCGGCAAAACTGCTGCGCTTGTACAATTGGAAATTGCTGGGTACTGCAGAGGGCGATATAAAGCCATAATGAATAACCTCCATTTCGTCCAAAGCTGCAAAAGTGCTATTCGAACCGTAATTATTTACAATCCAATAACCATTTCCATACGCTCCCCCTCCACTGGGTAATTGGTCGGGTAATTGGTTGATTCTAGTGACACACAGTTCGCCATTAGGATATGGCCCCGATGCTGGGAAATCGAGTTTAATGCCCGTTTGGCCAAAAGTGTAAATATTGTTAGTGGTCACATTTTGTCGTGCGCTGGTTCCTTTTCCAACGGGCGCAGTAGAAACCTCCCGGATGGTATTGGAAACCAAAGACGCATGTCGAATCCCTATTTTGTCCAATGCCTGTCCAGATGCTTCGTTGAACTGGTAATAGGCGATCAGATTAGGAAATTCCGCTGGATCTTTGGTCAGGTGCATCAATTCTCTGATCTGCGCCTGTGTTAGGGCATTATTGAAAATACACACTTCGTCCATTTTTCCCAACATATAGCGGTCACCCCAACCTTTATAACTGGCCAAGCGTGCAATATTATTAAATAAAATAGCGGGTGCGGTAAAGGTATGTTTATTGCCTTTGCCATTAACATATAGCGTAACGCCCGTTGGTTCTACCACCATGGCCACATGCGTCCAAGTATCTGTGGGTACAGTGAGTCCACTGTCCCACCAATATGCGCCATTGGTCCAGTGGTAACCTAAGCGGTTGGTATTGGGTAAAAAATTAAAACCAGCAGATTCGCCGTCGTGCATAAAAATACTGCTGTATTCGGGTTGTGTTCCGCTTATTTTGATCCAAGTGGATATGGTCAATTGGTTGGTAGATATGTTCAACGGCGGAATGGAAACATAACCGGCTGCGGCGTTACCGCCCATCGCCACAGATTTACCGGGGATGGTATCTGCCAAACAATCGTTGCCCACCTCAATGGTTAAGGTACTGGTCATCGTGCCATTCAGCGTCATCGTGGCAGTATAAGTACCGGGTGTGCTAAAGATCACTTTTGGGTTGCGAACGGTAGTAGCACTCACATACGCAGGCGCGGGCGAAAAGGCCCATGACCAACTCGCTCCGGTATGATTCACCACGGAATAATCATCGAAATACACCGTATCGCGTGGACAACGAGCATCTAAGGTGCTGGCAATGGCTTGTGCGCTTGGGAGCGAAGGTTCGTACAAATCGGATTCCCATACACCGTGTCCCCATGTGCCATTACGAATTTTTCCAGTTTTATAAAATGGTTTGAGGCGATTGGTCTCGATAGAATAGGGCAAACCAGTGCTGAACGATACCCAATCGGGTAAGGTATTATTGCGGTAAAATACGCCAAGATCAGTACCGAGATAAATACCGCCATCGGTGCCATATTGCGCCATAATATTAGTAATTCGGAAACCATTCAAGGTAGTAGTGGTCAAATTAACCCAAGATGTGCCGCCATCTGTGGACTTATAGATTTTTTTGCCATTGCTGCCATAGGTAACGGCCACCCAAAGGATATTTTCATTGGCATCGCTAACGGCCATTTTTACACGATCGTTATTATTGGGCAAAGGCAGTGCGGCCAAAGCCGTCCAAGAAGCCCCACCGTTGGTTGATTTCCACATTTTATCGTCTGTGCCATCCCATTGTGAGCAATACAGTACATTGGGATTGGAGCGCGCTACTTCAATTTCATATACTTCATTGGTCGCTGTTCCGGGAAAGGTATAAAGCGCACTAAACGAACCGCCGCCGTCCACGCTTTTCCATATTTTATTGTCATTACCCAAATAGACTGTATTCCAGCAACGCGGATCCCATACCATTTCGCTATTGGCGTAATAAGCATAGCTTTCATTGGGAAAAAGCCCTACTGGAAAATTGACCACGCCATCGTTAAAGCCACCTTTGAGGCGTTTGCCACCAATATCGGAGAAATAGGTTTTGCGGTTATCGCCAGGATTTACGTAACCAGTAGGCGATTCGGCACCGCCCATACGGTAAAATTTGCCCGATGGAAATACCTCATGCCAAGCCATATTGCCATTGTGGTAACGGCCACCAACCAGTACATCTTCGTTCCAGCCACTATCGAAGCCCCAAAGATCGGCACCCGAAATACCATTCATACGTGCTTGGTGCGAGGTGCCAAAATTAGTGGAATAATTCAGGCCGCCGTCGCTGGCGATCCAAAGGTCGTTACCAATTGCCGATAACGATTGAATATCGGGGTGGCTCCACGGGAGTCCGCTTTGGTAGCCGCCCAATCCAGTCCAAGTGGCACCTCCATTGGTGCTTTTGAACCAAGAAGTCCCCCCCGCGATGAGTTGATTGGCATTGTTAGGATTGACAATGATAGCCATGTCGTAAAAACCCTGTTCCAGACCCGTAGTGCCATTACTGGTCATTAGGTTGGTATGCGCTGGAATACTGTACGGTGTTGGGCTATTACCAATGCTACCTGCGGGATTGGTATTTGCCCAAGAAGCACCATCATTGGTGCTGACAAATACACCGATATAACCCGCAAGATTGCTGCCCGATCCACAGAGATAGGCGTAGATTTTGCTGGGTTGTGAAGGGCAAACAGCGAGCAAAGCACCCGTTACGGCCTCGCCGGCACCAGGTGTCCACCAGCCAGTATTAGAAGTAGCAAAGGTGCTGCCGCTATTGGTAGAAAGCATCAAATCGGAACCGGAACCGTTTTTGCGAATGGCAAAAAATGTACTGGATGTTCCGGGCTGCACTTTGACAGTCCATGTTTCGTTAGTAAAAAGCGTTGACCACGTGGTGCCGCTGTTGTTGGTACGTAGCAAACCTTTGTTGGATGCTGCCAAAACAATAGTAGGATCATCGGTTTTAAAGGCAAAATCATAGACATTAAGCCCAGATGCCGTATAAACCTGCGTCCACGTGGTGCCGCCATTGATGGTTTTGTAAATACGGCTATTGGTACACATAAAAACCGTATTAGGATCAGTAGGATCTACTTTAACTGCGGTGACACTACCGTGGATAATTTCTTTGGTGAGCAATGTCCAATTGAGCCCCTTATCGGTTGTTTTCCATAGTCCACCCGTTTCACCAGCAGCATATACTATATTTGTATTAGAGGGTGCAATATCCACGGAGTAGATATTTGTTTGCCAAGTTACCTCCGTGGTACCATCAATATCGTAGGTTTGTTTTGGGCCTACAAATGACCAGTTGCCCAATAGGTTTTCGGGCGTGTTATTGCGCAGGGCTGCTACATGTTGTTCTTGTTCGATGCGTGTTTTTTCGTCGGGCATCCTGATGCTGCCATCGGATTGGATAAAGGGGCGCGCCCAATGCACCCAGCGTTTGTAGTACTGGGTATAATTGTTTTTTTCAAAAGGGTGGGTTTGGTACCAATTTTTATACGCTGCTGCAATATCATTTGCATTGGGCGTATCTTGTTGGAGCATCAGCATCCAATCGGGCGCATCTGGCGCGATATAAATGGGCGATGGTGCTTCTTGAGCGACTAGTATTGATTTGGTAAAGAGCAGGGCGAAGAGCAGGGAAACGAAAATACGCATTGTGATGTAGATTATAAATGAGATCACAAAGGTAGTAGTGCTGGCGGTTAAATTGTGTTGATAGTAGGGGTTTT
>JBEAVK010000243.1:0-3969 GCA_041160955.1 Bacteroidota bacterium | reverse complement strand
AATGTACAGTTCAATACCCTAGAAGAAGGTAATATCACGGCGCGTATCGTGGATATGACTGGCCGCTTGGTATTGGAGCAACAAATGTCTGCTTTGAATGGTACTAATATGTTCCCAGTTCAACTCCATGGTTTGAGCGCGGGTACGTATTTTATCACTTTATCCAGCGACAATGAAGTGGCTGAACCTATCCGCTTCGTAAAACAATAGCAATTCAATTACGCTAAGTACTTCATTGATATGGGCCGCCTTGCGCAAGCAGGGCGGCTTTTTTTTGTATAAAGAACAAAGTCGTCCTATGATTTGTCCTAATACGACCCTGTTTTTTCTACCCTAAATTGGTTATTTTTGACAGTGTAGCAACATTTAACAACCTAATACGACATTAACCCCTTTATTTTGTATGCGCAATTACTATATTTTGCATCTCATGTTACATTAAACAAACTACAACGTCAGTAGTGGCGTTCCATAAAATCGCAATTTTCTCATCTCTTATTATTACTGATTATCTATGAAATTTTTTATCCCAATTCTCGTGTTACTTGCTTTCACGAGCCGATTATTTGCCCAAGTAGATCCTAATATCGGCTCAGCCGGAGGAACTACTTGCACCAATCCCACTTTATTAGGATGCAACGCTGTTCATTTAGTACAAAGCAACGGAACAGGTTTGCTTTCTGTACCATCACCTTGCGGCAATGCTGATTTGCTCGTACCCGGGCAAGAATCTTTTTATCTTTTTACGCCCCCAGCAACGGGTATCTATACCTTGAATGTAGGGCTAATATCAGGAGGACTGCTGACAAGCCAATTTGCATATTATTTTAAAGAACAAACGCCAAATATAGAATGTGGCGCTACCGGATGGAAATGTATCGGCTCTGCCACCAATAATCCAGCGCAGTTGCCTTTTGGCGCATTGGAAGTGGGTAAATCCTATCTAATTATGGCCGATGGAATGACCACCCTGCCAATGCGACAAACCATCCAAATCTTAGGTTGTGAATTGAGTAATGATGGGCCAGCAGGTGCTACTGTACTGGTTTTAAACGGAGCATGTAACAGCCCACTCACGAACCTGAATGCCACCAAAGATCCCAATGAGCCAGATCCAGATATCGATACTACTGATGGTTATGCTGGACGATGGTTAGCCTCTATTAACCGTACCGTATGGTTCAAATTTACCGCTCCTGCGTCGGGTACAGTAACTATTGCGACAGAGACCTTTGAAAGTGGAAAAATTTATGATACACGTATCGCTCTTTACCAAGTAGGTAATGTGGCCGATTATGCCACTTACCGACTCTTAGAAAGCGACGATAACGAAACTAGTCCGATAGGTATCAATTTTAATACCCTCAATGCCAGTATTCCTTATACTGGTCTTACACCAGGCGTTAGTTATTATGTCCAATTAGATGCCACTACGACGGGAATCGATTTGGAGTCACCTTTTTTCTGTATCTCTGTAAAAGATTGTATCAAACGCACCGATGTATCCAATTGCGGCTTAGGTTATAACCAAAAAAAGGTGAACGGGAAGGCGCCTAATGGCAATCGGTGGTACGGTATTTATACCCAACCTGCCACGGGCGATCTTGGTGAAATGGCGGCAGCAATTTGGCCTAATGAACAAAATTTAGATACCGTATTTTGTAATATAAGAGTGGTTTCCAAAGTGCAGGCGGCTTTTAATGGTATTAAATATATGCCTGCTTATGTCCGCATTTATGCAAAAAACATTGATACATTACCCGTTAAAATACGATTATTCTTTACCAAATCGGAGTTTGATTCTTTAAAAAAGGAAACTAATTTGCCTTTGGCCAATATCGGTGATCTGAATGTGACCAATTTTGATGGCGGAACTATTGAGGATTGTTTGCCAACCAATAATGTTAACGGTATTGTTTCCCTCATTACCGATATAGATACATTCTCTATGAAATGCACCAATTCATTTGCCATGAGTTTCAATTCCAGTCATCTTGGCGAATTTGGTGCACATTTTGGCACTACACCATTACCGTTGGAACTAGAAAGTTTTACAGGTAAAACCATGTCTGTCACCAATAAACTCTATTGGGCAACTGCCACCGAGCGTGACGTTCGTTCTTATACACTTGAACGTTCGGCTGATGGCTATAGCGGCTGGGCATTAGTCGGTACAGTATCGAGTAAAGGGAATACAACAACAGGACATACTTACGAACTGGAAGACCGTACTCCATTGAAACGTTCGTTTTACCGACTTAGGTTCGTAGATGTGGATGACACGGAAGATGTCTCTACAATCATCAGTTTGAATCGCTTGGGTAATGACTTTGGGGTGCTATCCGTATATCCTAATCCGGCAAAAGAAAGTATTCAAATCCAGTTTGAAACGACAGAAGAAGCAGTAATTACCGTACAAATAACAGATATTTTAGGCCGAGTAATAAAAAATCAAAAAATGAGTACTACAAATGGAATAAACAACGTATCTTTACCCTTGGAAATATTGGAAGATGGTATTTATTATATTGTTTTGTCTGATAACGGTAAGGCATCTTTGCCGATACGTTTTGTAAAGCGCTAATTAAATAGCGGGCAATTTTTAGTTTTTACGATTGTTTTGCTCGCCAATGCAGACCATCATTCTTTTAAGTTATCTAGCGAGACTTGTGTTTAACGATGTACTAAGAACAGGTTTTAGGGTTCAATAAGAACAAACTAAAATCTATTCTTAGTTACATCGTACTTAAACTGCTATTTTTTAATTGTTATCAGTTTTTACAGTTTTTTTATAAATCAGACAACAATTTTGTTTTCATTTGAGTAAATTCTTCCTCAGTAAGTACTCCCGCATCGCGCATTTCCGCCAATTTATTAATTCTATCTAAAGTAGCATCTGTGCCAGTTGAGGGAGCTGGTGGTGTTTCTTTTTTGAGTTCATTTGCAATGCGTTTGCCCTCTTCTATCTCTTCTTTATAGGTATTTCGAGCCTTTGTGAGGTCAAAATCCTCCAAAGTACCTCCATCGTGAAAATGTTGGGCCACTACATTGCCCAGCGCATAAGTACTTGCGCCCGAAAGCACAGGCATACTTAATTCGCCAATAAACGTACCTACCCCCGGAATGGCCTTAATCAAACTAGCCCCGAGCCGTGCCGCGCCTGTACCAGCCACGGCGGAAATAAATGTTTTACCGAGGGTATCCATAAAACCTACTTGATAGAGTTTGGCCAATTGGCGGAGCATATTTAATTGTACCGCACTGACGGCCAAAAGATCGGCACCCGGGAAAGGCACCAATGCAGCGCCCATGGAAAAACCGATATGATTACGAATAATTTCTTTGGCCTTGGCCTGTTTATCTGCGTGTTGCATATATTGGTGGTGTTTGTGAAGGTGCCGTTCGAACTGTATAAGGTCGAAAGCGGTAAGTACTATATTTACTTTTGACATAATGGATCGCATCTTTGTGCTGTTCATGGAGTACAATATTCGGCGAAGTTATCTCAATACACAGGGGATTGACGACAAATACCTAGAAAAAAACGATATAACCACAGTGAAAGGGTTATTGCTATAAATGATACACCACATTTTAGAGCCGTGTGAAACCCCTGCACGGTAGGTGCTACCGGGGTTCCACTGCTCTGCGCCCACTTGCCAAAGGCGCACTAACGGTAGGGTATAGGTAGAAGAATGATACAAAGCGCACGGTATTGATATGTATAACACGGTAACAAAATAACCTACATAACACGGTAATAAAATAACCTACATAACACGGCAATAACCTACATAACACGGTGACGACAACCTACATAACACGGTGATAAAATGGTGCTTCATCTGGTAATTAAGCGTTTTTCTGCTCTTTAGGCTGGGTGGAA
The DNA here is from genome assembly GCA_041160955.1 of Bacteroidota bacterium. Taxonomy (GTDB): domain Bacteria; phylum Bacteroidota; class Bacteroidia; order Chitinophagales; family Saprospiraceae; genus M3007. The sequence continues at coordinate 83 of JBEAVK010000243.1, read as the reverse complement.
ACCCCATTTAGGGGTTCCACGGCCTCGCACTGCCTACTCAGTGCTGATTACGGTAGTAGAGATTGATTTTATTGGGTAGTGGG
>JBEAVK010000229.1:0-2611 GCA_041160955.1 Bacteroidota bacterium | reverse complement strand
ATTCCAATTTGCAACATGGCCAAATCTGCGATCATCCATTTGGTGCTGCCGCAATGGGTAATGATGCCCATGCGTTGCCCGCGGTGGAATCCCATTTGCAATAAACCAGCACTCATACAATTGCGCTCGTGAACGGCTTTTTCCGTACTCATTATCTCCCATTGCGCGGTAGCATTGCGATTGGCAAAGGCATCCTTGCGCGGAAAACGCTTGTGTTGATAATCTAAAATATCGAATAGACGGGTAAAATCCATGTTGTTGTTATTTGTAGCTGCGGCGTATTTCTGGGCAAATATAGCACTTAGGATTAGAATGGATTAAAATACTATTGGGATTTAGATCTATTCAAAGCAAAAAGAAATATCTTACCGTAGATGTCAAAAGCAGGTTTGTCGATTTTTTTTATCTATATTTTATAAAAGTATGCAACTTTGATATTCCGCCTATGTCATTGGCACAACTTTTCATTTTTATATTTGAGCTATGCGAACAAAACACACTTTAATTTTAATTTGCTTTATTATTTCTGCTTTTTCTGTTTTTGCCCAACAGAACGACGAACAGAAAGTGGTCATCACCAAAAAGGTAAAAGAGGCTGATGGATCTTACACGTCTGAAACCATTATTAAAAAAGGCCAAGCAGCGCGCGATTTTAATATTGACGAGTATGTAAAAAACAATAAAGCCAGCAATGTTGACCTCGAAATCCGCTCCGAAGGTGGCGATGAAGAACGTAATATTGTACTCCGCGGCAGCGAAGGCCCACGAAAAACACGGGGCGAAGACATTGAAGAGGAAGTAGAAGATATCATTCGCGATGTGGATGTAGAAGTCCGCCGAGGTGTAAACTGGGTGAGCAAATCCATCGGAAATGGAAGAAATTACAACTACAGCAGCGATAATTATTACAATTCCGATGATGCTTTTTTGGGTGTGGAAGAAGATTCCGACGAAGATGAAGACAAAGACGGATTGGTCATTGAGGTGGTAAAAAATTCTGCTGCCGAAAAAGCAGGTCTGCGCGATAATGATATGATTATGAGCCTCAACGACACTAAAATCAATAAATGGTCTGATCTCACCAAGTTTATCCGCAACGCCAAAAAAGACGATAAGGTAACAATCATTTACAAGCGCAACGGCAAAGAAATGACGACAGAAGCCGTTCTAACCAATCGCAACGACGTAAATAAAATAACTAATAAGCAAGCACGCATGCCAAAAGGTTTCTTAGGTGTTTGCCCATTTGGTGATGTAGAAGACGAACCGGGACTGCGGGTATCCATCACTAAAAAATCGGGTGCCGAAAAAAGCGGATTGAAAAATGGCGATATTATCCTACAATTAAATGACACCGAAATCAACGATTTTGAAGATGTCCAAGATTTTATGGAATACATCAAACCGGGCGATAAAATAAAAGTCAAATACAAACGAGATGGCAAGGTAGAAACCATCGAAGCCACCGCCGGGGAACAGGAATCCTGGGATTGGGGCCAGGCGGATTGGAACAATAAAGATATAGAAATCCGAAGCAAATCTGCTTGCTTAGGAGTTTGCAACGAAAGCGTCACGACGGGAAACCGTCGCGGCGCTAACGTCGTTAATGTCGTTTGTAATTCAGCGGCTAAATTAGCCGGACTTCAAGCAGGTGATCTTATTGTTGAAATTAATGGCAACCGCGTTCAGGATTCTGACGATTTATGGGCTGAATTGGCCAAATTTAACCCCAATAGTCAGGTAGAGATTGCTTATATAAGGGATGGAAATAACCACGAAACAGAAGCCACCCTCAAGACTTGCGATGATAATTACGAGCAAATCACGATGACCGAAAACGATGAATCGGGTAATTCCAGCGAGCGTCAGTTTTTTGCTTGGAATATGGACGAATCCGATGAAACGGAACTCCGCGAACGTCAAATCATCACAATTCGGGGTGCAGCCGACAATGATGCGCCTATGATAAACCCATTTGAAGGCAACGAAAGCGACCCCATGAATAAAGAACGTACTTTAGAAATAGCGCAATTCCGTACGTTCCAAAACCCAACTCATGGCCATATTACCCTCGAATTCGAGGTAGATCCACTACCTACTATTGTCAATTTGTACGACCTGCAAGGCCGCCAGTTGTTTCAAGAAGAACTCAACGCTTTTGATGGTATTTATAAGCAGCAATTTGACCTGAGCGCGTTATTAAATAATCTTATTTTAGTGCGTATTCAACAAGGGGATAAGGTATTTATGGAGGAAATAATGGTGCAGGATTAGGTCTTTTTTTAAATTAATTATTGGGTTACCGTTTTGTTTTACCAGAAGTGCATACGCACCTTCTGGCTTATTTTTTTTGTACAATATGCCAGCATATGCGTATATTTGCAAGTAAATTAATAAACTATGCACAGAGAGACGACTAAAACGGCAGCATTGTCCATGACTTTGGATGAGTATATCCTGTTTGAAGAACAGTCTGAACAGCGTCACGAATTTATTGATAATCAATTATTTCCAATGCCAGGCACTACCGACGACCACAATTACATTTGTCAAAATATTGCTTTTTTGCTCAGATCGCTTTTGAAAGCATCTAATATTCGCATTTTTACAG
>JBEAVK010000080.1:0-9963 GCA_041160955.1 Bacteroidota bacterium | reverse complement strand
AGGGTATGTATTTTACTGCGGTGAAACGCTGCTTCGTCGCCCTGAGCCGTAGCCAATGCCTCGGCAGAAACTACGCCCATTTTGAGCCATTGCCAACCAATAGTAATGAGCGAAAAGTACTCCATAAACAAGGTAGCATCGCTCAAAAAACGCTCTTTATCGCCTGTTTTGGCTACGCTCATCAATTGGCGGATGACTGTTTGTAATTGCGTTAGCATCACATTTAAACGCTCTGAATATGGTGCTAATGTTTCATGCGCCACGGCTTGCTGAATGGTTTTGCCCGCAGCATCCAAGAAAGCAGCGACGGCTTGGCCATCTTCCATCGTGACTTTACGCCCCAGCAAATCGAGGCTTTGGATACCTGTTGTGCCTTCATAAATGGGCATAATCCGTGCGTCCCGATAGTATTGTTGCAGGGGAAAATCGTAGCAAAAACCGGCACCACCCAAGGTTTGTAAGCCAGCACTAATGGCCTGACAGCCGTATTCCGACGGATAGGTTTTGCAAACTGGAATCAATATTTCGAGTAATAACCGTGCAGATTCCCTTGCCGCTCCCGTTTGTACGTGCATGAGGTCTTGCAATTTTGCGCATTCAAAAACCAAGGATAATGCGGCTTCATTGACGGCTTTTTGGAAAAACAGCATCCTGCGTACATCGGGGTGGTTGATGATAAGCGTAGGCGGGATTGACATATCTTTTTCATTCAAACGGCGGCCTTGCGGGCGTTCGTTACAATATTTAAGCGAAGCATAATAAGCGGCAGTGGCGGTAGAAACGGCTGTTAATCCTACACCAATACGCGCTTCGTACATCATTTGAAACATATAAGTTAGCCCTTTGTGTGGCTCACCTACCAGATAACCTTCGCAAGCACCTTGCTCGCCAAACATCAAATGTGTGGTGGTATAGGTTTTTTGGCCAATTTTTCCATAATTACCCGCCGTAGTTACGTTATTGGGTGTGAGTGTACCATCGGCATTGGGGCGCAATTTGGGTACCACGAACAAAGAAATTCCTTTTGTTCCGGCAGGAGCACCTTCTATACGCGCAAGCAGTAGGTGCACAACATTTTCGGTAGCATTGTGGTCGCCAGCAGAAATATAGATTTTTTGACCAGTAATATGATAAACGCCTTCTTGTGCCGTAGGTTTTGCAGCCGTCACAATATCGGAAAGGGAACTACCTGCTTGCGGTTCGGTGAGTGCCATTGTGCCCTGCCATTGGCCATTGAACATTTTGGGGATATAGGTATCAATCAGGTGTTGTGCACCAAAATTGGTGATCAAACGCGACGAACCGGTGGTAAGCGTGATGTACCCCACTACCCCATTATTGGCGGCATGAAAAAAATGTGTTGCGGCATTGAACAGCAGTTCGGGCATCTGCATACCTCCATGCTCGTGCCGTGCTGTTGCGCCAACCCAACCACCTTCTGCGCCCTTGCGAATGACATTTTTCAATTGCGGATGCACCCGAATTGTTCCATTTTCGTAATGCACGCCATAAGTATCCATTTCTGTAAAATAGGGGTACATTTCGGTATCCGCCAGATCTTTGGCGGCTTGTACCATCATATCTATGGTTTCGCGGGTATAATCGCTGAAATACGAGTATTGCGCCAATTCCTCGGCGTTATGCACATCGTGGAGGAGGTAGCGGACATTTTGAAGGGAAGCATACATAGTTTTTTCCGATTATTTTGACCATTTTCATCGCATTTAAAAAGATGAGGTACGGCCTAGTTTAAAATTTTTGATAAAATAAAAAAACAGAAAATGAATATTTAGGTTCAATAAGATTTTTATTTAAAGAACAGCACCGATATGATCGAGAGCGACTTTTATACTGAGCGTTGTTAGGTTTTGTGCATAGATTTATGGATCATAGTAGGATTTTCATGCACAAAACCTACAGAGCCGAAGTATAAAAGGGTATTATCCTTCCCTTACTTGTACAACTTTCCCTTCTACGGCTATTGCCAATCGAAGTATATCTGTAATGCCTGCCCCCAATAGATCTGCTTCGTATTTTTTCTCTTTTATTTGCTTCAGCGCTGCGGATAAAGCATCGTCAATAGTTTCGTTTGATGTACTTTCTGGTGCTTTTATCTCAATAATGATGCCTTTTTTAGTGTTTTTCCGTGGAACTAAACATATATCGTAGCGGCCATAGCCCGCTTCTCGGTTGGATCTTAATACATAATCCTGTTCTAAACTCGTGAGTAATCCTAGGAAAAAAGCATGATAGAAATTTTCTACATAGCGTTGCTCTGTATCATGGTAACTAAATACCTGTTGAACAAATTCGGCGAGGTATTTTTCAAAAGGCTTTATTTGTCCAGATACCAAAGCGTCGATCATGGCAGTACGCCGATCAGCGCGAACATCGTTCTGCAACCATCTATTAGTAGCCTTTACAAAAGCCCAGCGCACCTCTTTATTCGGTATTGATACCTCGTAGGTGTCATTGAATTGAGCATTTTCGGTACGTAGATAGCCCGAAAAAACGAGTAGCGTCCATACAGCCTGTGGATCAGTGGCAATATCTTGAAAAATAAGATTTTTACTGAGTTGAATGGTTACTTTTTGACCATCCAGCAAAGACTCCATGAAGTCCTTAATATTGGCATCTTTACCCAAAAAAAGTTGTTGCAACAACTGGTCATCGGAAGTATTCACCCAATAGGCTTCCGGTGTATGGTCTAATGAAAAAATATAATTCAATACAGACCACGGATTAAAAATCTGGTAACGCCCAAAGCGATAGCCATCGTACCATTCCAGTATATCATCAAAACTGGATGTGTCCAGTTCATAGTACTCCAACAATTGCATTACTTCGGGTGCAGTAAAACCAAAAGCATCCGAAAAATGGTCGTTATCTAAGGACGTTGAAGTAATAAAATTATTCAAATCGGAGAACATACTTTCTTTTGCCACCCGTAATATTCCCGTGAGTATGCCTTTCTTCAAATGAGGATTATCCTTTAGTGCTGCGCCCAACATTTTTTTCAAAAAAGAGACCATTTCCTCGTAATATCCGTTCAAAAAAGCGGCTTGGACAGGCGCATCATATTCATCAATCAGTATAATGACCTGTTGTTGGTACCGTTCATATAATAAGGAACAAAGTAAATGCAACGATGCTGCGAGGAAAGCAGGACTTGGGTTGGGGAGTTCTAATTGTTGCAGTTTTTGGGCAAACTGCTCCTCGAAAGCAGTTCCTTTAAAATCAGATTTATGGTCATTCCAAAGGCGCTGCAATACAATTTGGAGGCTAATGAGTGCTTCTGACCAATGGTTACTTTTGATATCTTTTAAGGAAAAGAACACAACTGGATATTGCCCTATATGCGCCATACTTGCGGCATCTTTGGTGATTTCCAAACCGTCAAAAAGCACCCGATGATCGCCAGAATTAGAGAAAAAGCATTTGAGCATGTCCATATTTAAGGTTTTTCCAAACCTGCGAGGACGACACCATAAATTGATTTGATTGCCTTCTAATACGCTTTTTACCAGCATAGTTTTATCCACATAATAGCGATTTTCGTCTATTATGGATTTAAAATTGGAAAAACCAAGCGGTGTGAATTTTTTAGGCATATTGTGCTTTTGACGTACTTACAACCGCAAATTTAAGGTAAAATACGATGCTATTCTCAAAAAGGAAATATTTTTTCCTAATGCTACAAGTGAAGGCTTTGTAAGATTCAATTATTTTATCTAATTTTATACCGACCTATAAGAAAATGCGTCTGTTTAAGAGTTATAGCCAAATATTTCCAATATACTGCCCTTGTATAAGAAGATATGACGACCTTTATACAGGAAAAAAAGTATGGAATAGAAAGCAACAAAAAATAAAAAATAAATCGGACTGTGATTTTTTGATAAATACTGCGAATAATTAGTACAATAAATGATTCGCAAAATGAAGAAATTAAAAATAACATTATTTGCAATGTTATTCGTACGTAAAAAATGGTTTTCGGCATTATGACAAGCGACACAGCATTAAGTCAAAGGTTTCATCAAATCCTTGAGCAACACAGAGGTGTTTTGTACAAGGTGGCTCGCACCTATTGCCAAAATGAGGCAGACAGGCAAGACCTTTTACAGGAAATGATGATACAAATTTGGAAATCCTTACACCGGTACGATGATAACTTTGCCATCACCACTTGGTTGTATCGCATTGCTTTAAATGTTGCTATTTCCTTTTACCGAAAAAATACGCATCAACAACATTCAAACCTTCCTTTAACGGACGAAATGATGCACATTCAACAGGAGGAAAGTAGCGAAAAACAAGATCAATTAAACCTTTTGGAGCAGTTTATTTCCGAACTCAATGACCTCGACAAAGCCCTAATGTTATTGTACTTGGAGGATAAAAGTCACGCTGAAATGGCAGAAATTATGGGATTATCTGTCACTAATATTGGTACCAAATTAGGGCGCATCAAGGAAAAACTTAAAAAAAATTTCACTATTAAATTCATAACACAATGAACGAAAACGAATTAAAATTGCTTTGGCAATCCGCTCACGAAAAATTAGAAGATAACCTCCTGGTCAACAGAAAAAACACGGAGGACATTACAAGATTGAAGGCTAAAAACTTTCTTTCTTCTATGAAACCTATTAAAATATTTACACTCATCGTCGGCATACTTTGGGTGGCGATACTTGGACCTGTAGTTGTGCAGCTCTTTATCCATGCTTACGATCAAGTAAGTTTGTATTTTTTGTATGCTGCCGCTACTCAAGTAGTACTCACGGCAATTGCGGTGGTGGTTTATATCTATCAATTAGACTTGATTTATAAAATTGATTTTAGCGAACCAGTGCTCAATATTCAGGAAAAACTATCTAAACTCAAGGTATCAACTTTGAATGTAACTCGAATACTTTTTTTACAGCTGCCGGTTTGGACTATTTTTTACTGGAATGACAGCATGTTTGAAAACGGGAATTTGTTCCTATGGATCATACAGATAATCATTACGCTTGCCATGAGTTGCTTGGCAATTTGGTTGTTTTTCCATATCAAATTTGAAAATAGAGACCAAAAGTGGTTTAAATTAATATTTAGCGGCAAGGAGTGGCAACCTATGTTGCAATCTATGGAATTACTTAGTCAGATTGAGGTGTATCAAGGAGATGAAAATGAAAACACTCGTCACTAAATGAGTTTTTTTCACCCTTTACATAATTTCCACAATTTCTTTCCCAAATTGCACCGTATCGCCCGTCCGCAATTTCTTGCGTTTTTGGGTTTCTACGGCATTATTCACGCGTACTTCTCCATCCGAAATTCGGATATTGGCCTCACCGCCCGTTTCTACCAGTTGCAAGTACTTGAGCAGCATATTGAGCGGGATGAATGGCTTATCGTTTAATTGAAATTTATGCGTCATTTTTGTATTTGTTTTAATTGGGTTAACATAGGTAAAATAGTGGAATCGGGTGAAATTTGGTATGCTTTTTCCAAATAACGGATGGCTTGGCTTGTAGCGCCTTTACGCATGAATACTTCGCCTTGTTGTCGGATAGAAGCCGCCAAATTTTGCTTGGTGCGTAGATCAGTATAAAACAGCACATTGGCAATTTGATAATCTTTTATCGCCGATTCGTAGTCTTTTAGGGTAAAATGCGCAATACCAATGCCGTGCCATGCCATATAGTGCAATGGGTGGAGGCTCAAGCCTTTTTCCAGTATGGGGATTGTTTTGCGCAGTGCAGTAGCCTGTGCAAGACTATCTTTGATGGCCAATGCCGTGCGTACCTTTAAGTCGCCGTAAGACAAATAGATATGTGCACTTTGCGGCGTATGGTTCATATCAGTTTCGAGCAAAGTTTCATTCGATGCCCAAGCAGGATTGCGCATTATGGTCAATCCAGATAGCACCAGTGCCACAAACACGCCTAATACCGTAGTAAAATGAAGGTTTTTTTGAAATAAATAACCCATTCCCAAGCCAAAAAGTAAGCAAAAACCACCGGAGGGCATCATTAAAAAACGTTCGGCCAATAGGGTTCCTACTGTAAAAAAGAGGTTACAAACGGGAATAAGCGGTAAAATAAACCATAGTCCAGCCCAGCCCGCCAATTTTCTTTTCTTAAACAATGCCCATAACGACCACACCAACCCACCCACGATAAGCGCGCAAGAGAAAAGCACCATGGGGTCGTTCCAGTTTTTTACACGGATATGAAATGGGCTATAATCGTGTGATAACGGATACGGCACAAACATTAATTTTACATATTGCAACAAGATATAGGACACCGTAGCCGTGCGTTCAGCAAGGGTAAATGCGCGATTTTCACCTTTAAATCGCCATACATTATCCAGGGCATCACTTGCTTTTGGATTAGTATTTACCCATTGTCCCTGTACATTTATCATAGGATTGTTCATGGGGTCTTGCATCATTGTGCCGGCTGTAGGATGGGCAATAACCACGCTACGAACACCGATATACAGCACCGCCGCCACTATTGGGTATAAAGAGTACCTAGCCACTTTTTTGAAATCTTCCTGCAATAGAACAAACCGGAACAATGGAATCAAAACCACCCAGACAATCGCAATTTCTTTAGAAAACAAGGCCAACAACATTAAAACGCCCGAAATAATTTGATTTTTTATCGAAAAATCGGGTTTTATGGCCAGCAGCACTGCTATTGTACCAAAGAGAAAAGCCAATAATTCATCCGCACTTTTGATATACGCCACTACCTCGGTATGGATAGGATGTACCGCAAATAGTACCGCCGCCGCCAACGCCGATAAAGGTTGGTTGGGTAACAACGCACGCACTAAACGATAAAAAACTACAGCACACGCCGCAAATAAAAGTATATTAAGCAAGTGAAAATACAGGGGATTATTGCCCCAAAGCGTTACGCCAACAGCAAATACCGCCATTGACAATGGCCTGTAACGCCCACCCGTAATGATTTGCTCAGAGTAGCCCAGTTTGCTCAAATAAGCAGCAAAACTATCTTCTTTAAAAATATCAACAATCCCCGATATGCCTTGCTGAACGTGTTTATGCTCCGTCAGCACCGATACATCGTCCATCACAAAACCATGTTGTATGGTATTGCCATAGAGCAAAAGACAGAGTGCGAACAGTATATACTCGACGTATTTCATGATAATGATAGTGAAGGGGCAAAGGAACGAACTTTTACTAAAATTTGGTTGGATTTTATAGAATTACGGCCTGTTGTTGCTGAAATTCAGGAATAGCGCCATCCTACATTTTACCTCAGAATAAAAAAGTTGCTATGATGGGCGCGTTTGAATGCTTAATTTTGCGCCGTTATTTTTTAATACCAAACTCAATACACTAAAAATGGCTTATACCCTTTCCAATATGCTCCCTTTGGGCACTATCGCCCCCGATTTTAACCTGCCTAACCCAGCAACAGGTACAATGGTTCAATTATCTGAAATGCCGTTAGGCAAGGCCACCGTGGTCATGTTTCTCTGTAACCATTGTCCTTATGTCTTGTACATCAACCAAGAAATTGTGCATATTGTAAGCGATTATGCCCCAAAAGGTGTTCAATTTATTGGAATCAATAGTAATGATGCCGATACACACCCAGATGATGCTCCCGAAAAAATGGGGCCACATGCGGAGGCCGTGGGTTATACTTTTCCTTATTTATTTGATGAAACCCAAGCCGTAGCCCGCGCTTATGATGCGGCATGTACGCCAGATTTTTATGTTTTTGACGAAAATCGCCGCTTAGTATATCGTGGCCAATTAGACAATAGCCGCCCAAGACGCAACGAAGTGCCACCAACTGGAGAAGATTTACGTTCGGCACTAGATGCAGTACTCAACGGTGGTGCCGTAGCCGAAACACAACGCCCATCTGGAGGTTGTAATATTAAGTGGAAATCTTAATTAAACCCGCCATTTTTCCACTTCTGCCAAAGCTGCTTTTTCATCTCCCCAGCCGTGGAGGGTCATTACGCCAGGCCCGTCATAATTCAAAAAGAACTGCTCAATAATGAACCTTGCTGCGCTGTAATTCATTTGAAATTCCTGCCAATTGGTGGCTTGAATGATTCTTTTGGCAGGATCAACGGGTATTGCAAGCACTTTATGATCCAATTCGCCCAAGTCTTTGAGCAACAATAACCCGATTGGAATTACTTCCACCACGCTGCTATTCGGTACGTGTTCGGCGATATAAAGTATATCGAGTGGATCGCCATCGCCACCACGCGCCTTGTCCATACTCGTGGATGGAATAAAACCATAGTTCATGGGATAAGGTAGAAACTGCACAATCCGAGGTTGGCCATCGCGGGTATCGGGATACATCACCCCGGTGTTTTTGTCAATTTCGTATTTGCGATTGGTGCCGGCGGGTATTTCTATTACACCTTGGAGGTGACCAGAGGGCGCGAAGGAGGGTAATTTGAGTAAATTCATGCTTAATATTTTATGATAAATTTTAAAGGATACACATTTTATCTATAGCAAGGTCTCATTGTTAAGTCCTATTATTTCAATGCTTGCAATTTACGGTAACAACCTACCAAGAACAAGGCGTATCCCTATAAATCCACGGGGATAGTATAGTTTTTGGCCTCGGATAATAGCGTATTACGCAATACCATGGATAAAACAAGGGTGGCCGCGCCGATAATGGATGTTTTGCTGTCTATAGATGCTTTTTTCGTTTATAGTGGCGATTAAACAACGAAATTGGCCGAGTGTTGCAGTAAGCACCAAAATACAAGTACCCGAAAGATTACATTTTGAAAAAAGTGGATGTAAAACGAATATCACTGCGAAAGTACCCCGCGTAGTACCCCAGAACGCAATTTTTAAACTTGAAGGCTTGTGTTTTTGAAGTAAAGCGTAGGAAAATGGATAGGAGGCGTATTTTTTCAAAATATGACACGATTAAAAAACATAAGGAATTGTTGGAAAAATGCTGTTTCTTTGCTTTGTGATTGGCGTTATTTTGACACCATTCCTCAAACATTATACGATCAGATTCATCTGCTTTTTATGAATAAAAACAGCTGGCACAGTATTAGACATTATACAGAATTAGTTTCGTATGCTGAGAATGGTTAATTTTCGCCAAATTTTCGTTAAATTTTTCGCCGAAAACACCCCATTTCGACTGCAAAATTTGCCTTGATTTGACAAAAATTTCCTCATTTCAGCATTACGACTCTAATTCTATATAATGTCTATTGAAAAAAGTGCTGGAATTTGTGGGGGAAGCGCACGTATTGTGCGTACCCGCATTGCAGTATGGTTGCTGGTAGAGGCCACACAGGCTGGAGCAGACGAGGCCCATTTGTTAAAATCATATCCATTTTTGCGTGCAGAAGACCTGACAAATGCTTGGGCATATTATCGCGCCAACAAAGCAGAAATTGATTTGGAAATTAAAGAAAACGAAATGATCGAACTATGAGTAAGTTATACGGATCCACTCATTTCACCACCACAATCCGTTTACTCGTAATCGTTTCATAGCCTTGTTGCACCACAATATAGTACGGCCCTGCGTTTATATCTGTGAGTGAAATTTGAGTGATTTGGGCATTTGCAACCATTGTTTTTAAGGTGACTCCGGTATTGGATACGAGCAGTACAGTTGTATTATTCCACGAAAAATCCTTGGGAAATTCAACTTTTACATAACTATCTGCTGGATTTGGGAATACTTTGATGTCTTTACCTTTCAGAAATACCGCCTCTTCGGTTTTGGTGATCATATTGAACTCACCACAGCCGGGTTCTAGGCAGCCCATAGAGTCCAGTTTGAGTACCCAGTTATGGGATTCATTTACACCTGTCATGCGGTTTACAAGAGCGCCGACGGCAATATACCCGCCATCGCTGGTTGGAATCATATTGTAAAAACTATACGGCTCCCCCTCATAAGCACTATCCTGATAGTT
>JBEAVK010000175.1:0-6468 GCA_041160955.1 Bacteroidota bacterium | reverse complement strand
TGTTCCATTGATGGGGCTACATGTAGCCGCTGGCGTGAGTGCGGTAGCACCGGAGCAGTTATCATTGCCAGGCGGGAGTATCTGTGACCGGATCGCTGTTGCTGTGGTCGAGCCGCCTACCGCTGCCATTAAGGTGGAGCTAAGGCTACTGAAGCCTTGACATACACCTCTAAAGGTAGTACCAGTACCCGCATTGCTGTTATTCACAGTCCATGTAACTCCATCAGGCGACGACACAATGGCACCATTGGCACCCACAGCATAAAATCGGCCATTTCCATAGGCAATATCGTTAAAAGTACTAGCCACGCCAATAGTAGCCGCAGTCCAGTTAATACCATTGGTGGACCATACCGCTAAGTTATTGGGGCCAACGGCCACATAACGCCCGAAATCATAAGCGATGGCTTGGAGCGATAGTCCGGTAGGGCTGGATTGTAGCGTCCAAGTGTTACCATTGGGCGAAGTTGCTATCCGACCGCCACTACCCACGATCACCCATTGGTTACCGCCATACACAATGCCATTAATAGCTGACGTTCCGCCCCATACAGAAGATATATCCTGAATTGTCCAGTTAATACCATCGGTGGATTTGAGCAACTTGCCCTCACCAGTTGTAGCAATTATGTTATTAAAATTATTAGCGAATTTGAGCGCCGTAGCATTGGTTAACCCCGTTGAACTCTGAGTCCAAGTACCCGATGTAGCAGAAGCGGAGGTGTAGATTTTTGCATCCATGAACAAGCCTACATTTGTAGATGCCACCCAGCGATCGACACTGGATATCCATGTTATGTCATATACTGTTGCACCTGGAGCAACGTCGATTGTACCCTCGTCTGCCCAGTTGACGCCATCATTGGAGGAGATGTACTTAAGGTCATCACCAGCGGCGACATACTTTCCATAGAAGCTAGCAAAGCCCACGCTACCCATCTGGGCAGTAAGCCCGGAGGGAGGTATGGCAACAGTCCACGTAGTTTGAGCCAGGGTGTTTTGCATGAAAAAAAGGAGCAAAACAGCCGTACTAATGAGGTTTTTAATGTTATTTATATTCATAATTTTATAAAATTCAATGTTTTTTTGGGTATTAGCGCGATGGCATGTCCCCTTCCAAGGCTATGATATAATTGAGTGCTAAATAGGGTGACCGAAATGCAATCGGCTGTCCGTTACCTACCGTGGCTTGCTGTACGCCGCCATATTCGCCATCTGCTGCTGATACGGGAACATAATCACCATTGTCGGTACTCAAACTAAGTGCATTATTGGTGGGATCATAAACGCGGCCCACCGCAAACCCTATGACGCCCAATCCTACATTATGATTATGGGGGGGCAGTTGCCGTTCGGTGAGCGTCACTGCCTCATGGCCACCCTGCTGACCCAATACGAAAGGCCCCGAATCACCCGCATGCACTGCCTCGCGCCCGCGCAAGTCGGGTAGCCCAAAAGTGTTCTGGCCATCGCCGCCATAAGTTGTACCGAGCACCATAAAGAGTGCCGGGTATCGTAGAATTGGTAGTAAAGAACCATCGCAAAAGGCCCAATCTTGTGGGGCAAAATTGCCCGTAAAAACCATAACAGTACCGATTAATGGATTAGCCATAATATTTGTTTTGGCAACTGGTTAGCCAGACAGGAATCCGGCTAACCAGTTGCGGTTTTTTAAAATTGGGATGGGTATATTCCTTGAATTGCAATAATATAATTGAGAGCCAAATAGGGCGACCTGACAGAAACAGGCTGTCCGCTTCCTACAGTCGTTTCTTTTACGCCGCCGTAGCGACCATTAGCAGCGGTACTCGACCCAAAATCAAGCGATCCCTTAGCCAAAACATTACCCGCAGGATCATCAGACGTGGCCGCTTGACTCGATACCTGCACGACCACTGAGTGGTTGTGCGCCGGGAGTTGCTGTACATTGAGTACAACTACTTCTGAACCACCGGACTGGCCTTGTTTATACATATTAAGACCAACACCTTGCCCAAAGTGGATAGGTGCTCTTCCGCGCAGATCGGGCAGCGCGAAATTAGTTTTCCCATCGCCGCCATAGGTGTTATAGATTAACGAATAAAGCGCAGTATTTTGAGCGATCGATAGAAGTTGGCCCTCACAAAAAGCCCAGCCTTTGGGTGCGAAGTTGCCAGCGAATAAAATAATCGATCCAAGTATTTGGTCATTAATCATTAGTACGTATAGTTTTTTAACCTTGAAATTGGATGACGAACATCCTGATTGATACATCAAAACTAAAGATTTTGAAGCCCTGTTGGCTCAACTTTGGTCACCAGTGGCTTGAATATGGTAATGAGTTGGTGTTTTTAATGTTACGAATGTTTTTTGGGAAACCAAAATATCAACAAATCAACGTAAATTTGCCAAATGAAAAATCGATACCACATTAGCATAATAAGCGTGCTATTGCTTTATATAAATACTGTGTTCGCCCAAAGCGATCACCAAATGGACAGCCTGCAAAAAGTTGCACAGCAGGCACAAGCGGCTGGTAATCGAGTGGAGGAGGCTAAGGCTTATTTATCTATTAGTAAAATATGGGACAAACAAGAGCAAAACCAGCAGGCGCTCGACAACGTTGAGCACGCATTAGCCGTGTTACCTACAGGCCAATCCACACTATTAGGCGAATTGATACATCAAAAAAGCAGGATTTTATTTTTTTCAGGTGACCCAGCCAGCAGCTTGATTTGGATGGACTCTTCTTACCAGTTGCTCAAAAACTGTAATAATCTTGCCCTCCTCAACCCTGCGCTTATGTTTTATGGGTCGGTACTCAGTTACTCAGGACAATACAGTCGTGCGACCGAAATACTCCGTTTGGCCGAAGATGGCTATTTGAAAGAGCAACCAATTCGAGTAAAAAAACTACTCAATATTTACACCAATCAACTCCATGCATACCTGCACCTCAGCGATTACACCCATGCACTGGAAGCCGGACGAAAAGGAATAGATCGTTGCAAAAATACCGAATTTTATGAAGAAAGCGCAGATTTGAACTACAACGTGGGCGTGATCTATCATACCCTGAAGTACTACAAAGACGCTGAGTACCACTACTTAAAAGCGTTAGAACTCAACCAAAAAGGCAATATCAGGTCAGGTATTATCAAATTGAGTTCGACTTTGGGCCAGTTTTATGCTTCCGATTTGGGCAATCAACCCGCCAAGGGGATTAAGTACCTTGCAGCAGCGCGAACGATGGCAACTGCCGATCAAAATGCATTTGCACTCGCCGAGATTGGCTTTATGGAGGCCGATGTTTTCAGAAAACAGCGCGATTTTGGAAAAGCACTGGCCGCTATTGATTCCTGCATCGCTTTTTTTGATACCAGCAATGATCCCCGCCGCTTCCAAGGGATGTACTTAGAAAAAGCGAAAATTCTGTACGAAGTCGGTGAAATTGATGATGCAGTAAAAACCATCGACCAGGAACTTGCATTGGTCAAAGCCTCGAACAATTTAGATATACAAGCCCAATGCTACCAAAAACTTTCCGAAATAGCAGAAAAACAAGGCAATTTTGAAGCGGCATTAGGCTACTATAAGCAATATGCGCTTTGCAACGACAGCATACACAACAACGAGTTGAATCAAAAATTTGCGCAGGAGCATACCCGCCAGAATATTGAAGCCGAGCAGGATGCCCGTCAAAAAGCCGAGTTAGAGGCCAAATTATTATCGACTCAAAACCGCATTTTTGCCATCGCTTCTATATCGTTGCTCTTTTTGTTGCTAGGCGGCGGTTACTTCTTTTGGAAGTTGCGTCAATCAAGGCAACTACTATCTATTCAAAATACGCAACTCCATCAACTCAACCTGACGAAAGATAAGTTTTTTAGCATTATTGCACATGATTTGCGCAATCCCCTCTCGGCATTTCAGGGGGTTGCAGATCAACTTAAATACTACTTAGATAAAGGCGATATGGCACGGATTTATAAGGTTATCGATCTGATTGCCAAAAGCGGCCAAACACTCAATAACCTACTCGATAATCTGCTGTCATGGGCCTTGCTCAATCGGGGCATGATTCCGTATCAGCCCGAATCCTTGGTTTTAGCCGACGAAGTAGTGGCTAATATAGCCATTCACGAAAATGCGGCCATGGCTAAGTCCATCTCCCTCAACCACCATGTACCCGAAGGACTCACTGCCTATGCTGATAAAAATGCCCTGCAAGCTACCCTGCGCAACCTCGTCAGTAATGCCATCAAATTCACGCCATCGGGGGGTAATGTTACCGTCGAAGTCGTCCAACAAGATAATCAGATCATGGTTAGTGTATCGGATACAGGTATCGGGTTTTCTGCAGATCGCATCAGTCAGGTTTTTGAACTGAACAAACACAGCCAATCCGGCACCAATGGCGAAAAAGGTGCGGGGCTCGGATTGGTGTTGTCCAAAGAATTGGTTGAGATCAACCGAGGAAAAATAGAAGTAGTCAGCATCGAAGGACAGGGGGCAACCATTCGGTTTACACTACCAACTGCGTAATTATCATGAATATACTAATTGCCGAAGACGAACCACTACACGCAGACCGCTACCAAATGCTGGCGGAGCAGCTGGGCTACAGCGTGATCGGTGCTTACGCCAATGCATTCGATGCTTTGGATGCTTTTCATCGCTCGAAGCCGGATCTGGCGTTGCTTGATATCCACCTCGAAGGCACTATAGATGGTATCCAGTTGGCCGAGCGCTTCCAATCTGTATTTCCTGCCCTTCCGGTCATTTTTGTATCCTCTGCACAAGATGATGCTACTTTTTTGAGGATACAGCAAGCGCGGCCAGCGGCATTTATCATAAAACCATTTTCGGATATACAACTCCAACGTGCTGTCGAACTGGCCGTTAGTAATGTGGCCAGCACAACGCAATCTTTTGATACGCAAGACCTGATGCTACCCGACTGTTTTTTTGTAAAAGTCGGCGATCGCTTAGAAAAAATCGCCTTCGACGACCTGC
The DNA here is from genome assembly GCA_041160955.1 of Bacteroidota bacterium. Classification (GTDB taxonomy): domain Bacteria; phylum Bacteroidota; class Bacteroidia; order Chitinophagales; family Saprospiraceae; genus M3007. The sequence goes on along the minus strand of JBEAVK010000175.1, from coordinate 1,473 downwards.
TCTATATAGAGTCTGACGGCAGGTATTCCGTACTATACACCTCGGAGAGTCGTAAATTTTTTGCGCGTATTCCCATGCATGATTTAGAAAAAAAACTGCCTGTCTCGCAGTTTGCGCGTACCCACCGCAGCTTTATGGTACACCTCAAATGGCTTAAAAACATAGATTTGAAAGACATGATAGTGACCATAAAAGACAAACAAATTCCCCTAAGTAAAGGGTTTAAAGACCAGATTTTGGCGCGGTTAGCCCAACTCTAAATATAACAGGTGGATTGTAAATCCATAAAGCGTAGCAAAGGAAAGGGCAAATAATGTTTTCACAATATTAGTCAAAAATAATGGTTTTGTTGCCGTTTACGGTCACTTTGTCTTCAAAAACCAATTGTAACGCACGCGCCAAAGCAATTTTCTCCACATCTCTTCCTGAGCGAATCATATCATTTACGGAGTACGTATGATCTACGGGGATCACATTTTGTACAATAATGGGGCCTTCGTCTAGGTCGTTGTTCACAATATGCGCTGTGGCGCCAATAATTTTCACACCGCGCTCGTAGGCTTGTCGGTAAGGACTTGCGCCGATAAAAGCAGGTAAAAAAGAATGGTGGATATTGATAATTCGATTGGGGAAATGATCCACAAATTCGGGTGAAAGGATACGCATATATTTTGCCAACACGAGGTACTCTGGGTCGTAGCGCTCTATCACTTCCAATACTGCGGCTTCGTGTTGCTCGCGTGTGAGACCTACGTGCGAAACATGGTGGTAATTAATGCCAAATTGGTGCGTAAAATGCGCTAATTCAGGATGATTACCCACTACGGCCAATATATTCGCATTCAGTTCTCGAAACTGATGACGCACCAAAAGTTCGCCCAAACAATGCTGCTCTTTGGTCACAAGGACAACAATATTTTTAGGCCGGTGCCGCACCAACGTGACGCTGCTACCTTCGGGTAAAAAACCACGAATTTCAGCAATTACTTCTTTTTTATCAATTTTTCCTTGAAAAGAAGTCCGCATAAAAAAGCGGTTGTCTTCGTGTTCCACAAATTCTTGGTTGCCTATAATATTCAAACCTAAGCGGTAAAGCACCCCAGAAATATGGTGTACAAGCCCTTTTTGGTCGGGGCAGTCGATCAATAATACGTAAATTGGTTGTTCCATAGGGGGCAAAGATAGGTATTGTTAAGGAATGAAATCTGTACCTTTATTTAAATTTCATTCCTAGCCAAATACAACCCCTTCATACACTTGATCTATGTTCAGCATCATATTTAATGCTGGTACTGGGAATTGGCCATCGGAATGAAAATAGGTATTGGCCTCCCAAGTGCCATTTTCCATTTTTGTGCGCACTTCAACAAAGATTTTTTCGGCATCTACCAATATATAATTTTGCAGGGATTCTATCTGTTTGTATCGGATAAATTTGTCCACAGCGTCATCCATTCGAGAGGTTTTGGAGAT
>JBEAVK010000167.1:0-34584 GCA_041160955.1 Bacteroidota bacterium | reverse complement strand
TTGGCGAAGGCCGCCAGTATGGCTTTATCGCACAAGACCTAGAGCGGGTAATTCCTGAACTCACGGGTGTCAACTCCGATGGTTTCTACGCTGTGAACTATATCGCCCTTATCCCTGTACTCACAGAAGCCATCAAAGAACAGGACAAGACGATTGTACAACAAGCAGAGGTGAATGCTGCTCAAGCCGAGACCATCACTGAACTCCGCACAGAAATAGCCGAACTCCGCAGCGCATTCAACGATTTCAAGGCAGGTCAAGCGGCCAATGGTGTGGAAGGCTACCGTTTGGAGCAAAATGCACCGAATCCATTTAGCCAAAACACCGTGATAGGTTACGCTGTACCTGCGGGTACTACGGGCGCACGTATAAATGTGTATGACTTGGCGGGCCGGTTGGTGAAATCATTTAATATCGCCGACCAATCTGGTCAAATTACCATCAATGCGGGTGATATGAGCAACGGGTTGTATATCTATGACTTACAAGTGAATGGCCGCCAAATATTGGAGCGCAAAATGACGGTGGTAAAAGATTAAAAAAAGTGTCGCATAGGAGGAAGATAGTGTCGTTTTTGAGTTAAAAGTATATTGATTGATTAGCATGAACCACGATCAACTAAATTGTTGGGGAAAGGGGTAGTCTAATATCGTCAACTTAAGAATGAGCAAATATTCAGTGTTCTAAAGTGTTCCATTAACGCAATTGGCTAAATTGTCGGGGTGACAGAAAAAGTCGCCCCGACAATAGTCCGATATAGCACCCCATGAACATAAAGGTTTCAATAACACCTAAACTGACGATATTTTATTTAAAATAACGCCTACAATCAACTGAAAACCAGTTATTTATAGAGTAAAAATTATTTGCCAACCTCCTTCAGTACCTCTACAAAAAACTTCCAAAACTTCTGAAATGAAGCGATACTTGCGCATTCATCAGGAGAGTGGGCATTAAAGATATTGGGACCAAAGGACACCATGTCCAAGCCTGGGTATCGTTCGCCAATGATACCGCATTCCAAACCCGCGTGACAAGCTTCTACAACGGGTTTCTGACCAAACATTTTTTCGTACATCACCACCATTTTTGCTAAAACAGGGGAGTTAGGATTGGGTTTCCAGCCCGGGTAAGCGTTGGCCGTTGTTATTTTTGCACCCAACAAATCAAATGGCGCACGAACGGCTGCTGCCACATCTGCTTTTCCCGATTCGATGGCACTACGCTGGAGTGTACCACAATTGAAATGACCATCTTTTAAGACAATAGCCGCCAAATTGGAGGAGGTTTCTACCAAACCCGCTACATCGGGACTCATCCGAAAAACACCATTGTGTGTAGCGCGAATGGCGATCAATAGTCGTTTTTGGTCGCGACTTTTCATCACTTTGGCAGGTATTGCAACAGCAGTACACGTAATTTTCATTTCCGGTTCAATACCGCCATATTCGTTGGTAATATCGCGAACAATAGCCGCATAAGCCTTTTCAAAAGCCGCAACTTTGGTTACCGCAACCGTAGATCGGCATTCGCGCGGGATCGCATTGCGCACATTACCGCCTTTGATCGAACTGATCCGCAAGCTGGCCTTTGTACATGCTTCTAAAACGCGGTTCATAATTTTATTGGCATTGCCGCGACCGAGGTTGATGTCCACACCAGAGTGACCACCTTTGAGGCCGTTAACGATGATTTCGTAACCATTTGCGCCCGCAGGCGTAGCCTCTTCGCCATAGTTCCAATCGATCAAAGTATCAAGGCCGCCAGCACAACCGATGGTAAATACATGGTCTTCCTCGGTATCGAGGTTGAGCAGTATTTTGCCTTTGAGCAAGCCTTTTCCGAGGCTTTTCGCACCGCCAAGCCCTTGTTCTTCGTCTAAAGTAAACAATGCTTCAATAGGAGGATGAGACATATCTTTAGAGGCCAAAACCGCCATAATAGTGGCTACACCGAGGCCGTTATCAGCACCCAGTGTGGTGCCGTTTGCACGTACCCAATCGCCGTCCACATACATATCGATACCTTGCTTTTCAAAATCAAAAGTAGTGCCTTCGTTCTTTTGATGCACCATATCAAGGTGCGCTTGCATAATAACCGTCTTGCTTTTTGCACGACCAGCAGAAGCAGGTTTTTTAATAATAACGTTGCCGAAAGTATCGCGAATGGTTTCCAAGCCTAGTTTTTGACCAAAAGCAACCATAAATAAGGCCACTTGTTCTTCTTTTTTGGAGGGACGAGGAACGGCATTGAGATCCGCAAAGTGACCCCAGACTGCCGTTGGTTCAATTGAACGTATTTGTGATGACATGTGATGTAATATAGAATAAAAATTAAAAAGTATAAAATTAACTAACTACTGTTTTTTGAAAAGATGAGTCAATTATTTAAACCTAATCAAGCAAACAACAATCAAACAATTTTAACAGGAAAAGCCTAAAAATTGTTACATTTTGCACTTTTTTATGAAAAATGACAGACAAAGGTACAAAACCTATACACATCAAGCATATTAGTTTTGCCATTCCATGAAGTTCCTAACTAATAATTGCGTACCTTTGTCCCTTTATGTTACAGTCCTTTTCAGAACTCAACCTCAGTGCCCCCCTGCTCAATGCCTTGGAAGACATGGGGTTGACGCAGCCCACTCCCATTCAGGAAAAAGCATTCTCCGTTATTATGTCCGGTAGGGACGTAGTAGGTATTGCTCAAACCGGTACCGGAAAAACGTTAGCGTATCTATTGCCGATACTCCGGAATTTCTCTTATTCCAAGCAAAATCACCCGAGGGTGATCATATTGGTGCCTACCCGCGAATTGGTGATTCAAATGGTGGGCGAACTTACTAAAATCACAAAATATATGAATATTCGTATCGCGGGTGTGTATGGCGGTACTAATATTAATACACAAGCCGCAGCCGTAGGGATGGGGGTGGATATTGTTGTGGGTACACCGGGTCGTTTAATGGACTTGGGGCTGAGTCGTGCATTACTGCTTTCTGGTGTGCGCCAGTTGGTGATAGATGAGGTGGACGAAATGCTCAGTTTGGGTTTCCGGGCACAATTGACTACTATTTTTGACCTGCTTCCCAAACGCCGTCAGAACCTGTTGTTTTCGGCCACGATGACCGAAGAAGTAGATCAAGTATTGGAGGTGTTTTTTAATAATCCAGAACTGATTGAAGTGATTCCAATGGGTACGCCTTTGGAACAAATACGTCAATCTGCTTACAAAGTACCCAATTTCATGACAAAAATGAATTTGTTGGTAGAAATCCTTAAAACGGATGAAACCACACAAAAAGTACTCATTTTTGGGGCTACTAAACGAATGGCGGATACGATTTTCGAGCATTTGGAAGCATCATTCCCGAAACAGTTTGGGGTAGTGCACGCGGATAAATCACAAAATTTCCGGATGAACTCGGTGAAAGCCTTCCAAAAGAATGCGATCCGAGGTTTGATTGCTACCGATCTTTTTGCCCGCGGCTTGGATGTAACAGATATTACACATGTGATCAATGTGGACACTCCCAAAGAAGCCGAAACGTATATCCACCGCATTGGACGTACGGGTCGCGCGGATAGTGCAGGTGCCGCGATCACGATGATTACCGAGAAAGAGGCAATCTATCAAACCGAAATAGAGGCTTTGATGAAAATAGAGATTCCAATACTCCCATTGCCCGAAAGTGTTGCGATTTCTAATGAACTCATTCTCGATGAGATACCTGTTCCTGCTGGAAAAAACTACTTGCCGCCCACTTCCGTCAAAAAATCGAAAGGCGCGTTCCATGAGAAATTGGATAAAAACAAAAAAGTAAATCGCGGTAACAAGGCGATCAACATGAAACGCGACAAGTATAAAAAACCGATTCGGAAGCAGCAGCGCAAATCGAAATAGGTCTGCACATCTGTACGGTATTATGCTTCCTTAGGTAGAAATATTTCGGCCATCATGCAGCGTGCACTTCCGCCGCCGTAGGTTTCGATGGTAGTGATATCGCTGTACAAAATCTTGGTTTCTGCTTCAATCGCCTTAATTTGATCCGCCTCCAACGCACGATAGGCTTGCTCCGACATGACTAGCATTGTTTCGTCTTTGTCGTTACGGACTTGAAGCATATTCCCCGCAAATTTATTCATTTGCTCCAAACTGATTTCGATCATTACTTTGTCTGTTTCCGCAAAAGAAGCGACCAATAAAGACCGTTCGCGGGCATCTTGTATCGTCTCCATACAAATCACCACAAAGGTTTCGCCCAATGCCATCATCACATTGGTATGGTAAATATCTTGGTTATGGGCATCGGTTGCGTGAAAAATTACTTTTTGATACCCCATAAAACGGCATAATTCTTCCAATAATTGGCCATCGGTACGGGGACTAAGACAAGCATAAGCCAAACGGTGCTGATGGTCAAAAATAATACTACCTGTGCCCTCTAAAAACAGATTATTGGATTCGTAACGCTCCAGATCCTTACGTTCGCCCTTGTATTTGAAACCGTTGGACAATACCGTTTTTATAATATCTTCGTCGCGTTCGAGCCTGCGTAAAGGAGCGTACATTGGATAAGTTACGATATAACCTTCTTGGTGGAAACTCACCCAATTATTGGGGAATACAGCGTCTGGTTTTACAGGAACTGCTTTGTCTTCGGCCACAATTACCTGAACGCCCGCCTCGCGCAATATTGCTACAAAACGATCAAATTCCAGCATGGCTTGCTCGCGCATTTCATCGGCAGAATGGCGTTGGTCGCGACTTTGGAAAGCATTACTTGTGGCAGTTTCTGGATTAAATCCAAAATTGGCAGGGCGCACCATAAGGATATTGGCGGTGGTTTGTTGTCGCATGGGTATCATATTTTCGTATAAAGAAAAAAGAGCGTTGGTAAAGAAGGGATAAATAACTTATCCAATCTTTACCAACCGCTCTATATAAATATTTAAAACAAGTGCCGCTGTTTAGCGCACAATGAGTTTTTTTGTTGCAATACCTTCTGCATTCTGAACAGAAAGCAAATAGGTGCCTGAAGGCAGGTTGCGAATATCCAATTCGCGGTTCACCACGCCTGTTGCTAACACAAAATTGCGTAAAGTTCTGCCTGAAATATCAGCAATTGTTACACTGGCATCAGAGATAAGACCTGTTCCAAAAGTCAAGCGAACACTTTCTGACGCAGGATTTGGAGCAAGGCTAAATTCCAGTTGTGATATTGGCGCATTCACCGATACCAAAGCCGAAATAATAAAAGTACCTGCTGCCAAGCCACCCGCTCCATCGCTTACAGAGAAACGGAATGCATCGGTTGTATTAGAAGTACCATAATCGAAAAAGCGCAACTTACCTGCATCAATATCTGATTGACGGAATTTATCGCCTAATTTAAGTTGTCCCCAACCATCAAGATTAAGGAAACCGCCTTTAGGTTCGGCCATTATTGTAAATACTAATTGCTCAGCAGTATTATCCGTGTCGGTTGCTTGTAGTAGATCCGTAGGGATCAAGGCATTTGTTGCTGGCGTAAGTGTGAGTACTTTGTTGTTTATGACAATTGGTGAATTAATCAAAACTCCCGAACACACTTCGAGTTCAAGAGCAGTAATAGAACCACCAGATCCTACTTCATTGTCTTTTACCCAAAGTTTCCACTCTCCATTACTTGTTTGGCCATTAAAACCGGCTAATGCTTGTTGAGGGCGAATGATTTGACCTGATGGAGGACAAGGGAAAACAGTAACAGAAGCACCATCATCAAAACCAGCATCCATTGTAATGGAAGAGAAACCACAACGCTCTTTAAACAATAAGATATTAGCACCGCCTGGGCCAATCAAACGTACCTCTAATTGGTTGAATGCATCATGGAACATTTTCAGGTTTTTCACATTGACGTCGCTAATAGCACCACCTGCGATCGAAATTTTGGCTTCGACAGGTGCTGTGCTACCACCACTTATGTTTTTGGGCAGATCGGGTGAGGTAAAGGTATTACAAGCATCCAATTGGGTAGAGAACGCAAAAGGCCCTTGCCAACCACTATCACCACATTCATTGACTGCGCGTACACGCCAATAATAAACAGTGCCTTTGTCCAAATTGGCTGCACCAATAAGCGTATCCACCAAAATATTGGTTCTGTTCAATTTGAGGGTACCTGTAGCGAAACTTGGGCTTGTTGCAATTTGCACTTCATAAAAGTTCGCATCCGCATTGGGTGTCCACTTCAAAATAGGTAATTGGCTCGTGCTGGCAGTACCATTAACAGGAGACAATAGCGCAAAACTATTAAAATCATTAGACACTACTTTTACACTAAAACTAGAAGTATCTGCAGATGTAGCAGTAGCAGCGAATACCGTAATATCATAAGTGCCTTCCAATGTACCCGTAAAGTCGATGCTTAATGTCACATCTTGACCAGCAGGCGCAGGATTAGCACTAAAAGTAGGAATCGCTCCCGCAGGTACACCGCTCAAAGAATAAGAAACGGGTTCATTAAAACCTGCCCAAGCACGACTACCAATATTCATGGTAAATGTACCTGGCAAACACGCTTGCGTTTTAGTATTACCTATACAAATACCAAAACCAGGCACTGTTGCTGGTTCAATTTTAAAGTTGTTATTTGAAATATCAAAAAATACATTGTCGGCGGCATCCACCCGAATACGATTGGTTGTGCCTATTTCATTGGGTACTAAAATACATGCGGAACCTGTATTGGGCACACCCGTCGCTAAGGTAATTGGATAAGTTTGACCACCATCTTTACTCATGCGGATATTGACGGTTTTACAATTGACTGGAGCAATATCTGTATTTGCTACACTCCATGTAATGTCCCGATATTCATCGGGATGTAAAACTACACCAGCAGCATTTGGGAATGATACACGGAACGGTCCTGCGTTGGCAGTTACCTTAAACTCCACATCTGCAATACCGACACCGCCACCGCTAGGTCTGTTGTCGCGTGCCGTAAGCGAAAAATTAAGGTCGCGGGTGTACGTTGGCAAAAACTCATCCCTTGGATTTTGATTATTAATAATTGCCGACATTCTTGGGAAAGTACGTGTTGGTGAAATCTTTGGAGGAAGCGACCTGAAAATAGGTGTATTTCCTTGTGGAGATCCCATTGGGACTAATGGGCCTGTATCCGACTCTTCCCAGCAATAGGTAACGGCATCACCATCAGGGTCAACTGCACTTCCTGTTAACTCAAAAGGCGTGCTTTTAGGTAAAAACATACCATTAGGGTAAGGAATAGTGACTACTGGCGGTAAGTTATTGACTACCTCTTCTGTGCCACAAGTATTTCCAAGGCCAAATTCTACGAAGTAGCGTATTTCTTTGATGGAACAAACATTATAATACAAATCGGAGGTTCCTTGCACATTATCATTGGGGCCACAAACACCAGCGTACGACATGATCGTACTACCACTACCCGGTTCGCACGCCACACCCGGTGCATCACCGGGGCCTAAGCCACCCGTTGCGGGTGAACCGCAATAAGTCCAAGTGTGTCCTCCTGTCCATTGGTGTCCTATTTCCTGGCCAATAATAGACAAAAAATAAGCACCATAAGGAAGATTAGCCGAAGAACAGCCCCGGCCTTTAAAGTCGGTACAGCAATTACCACCTGCTACACCAATTGCTTCACCTCCTTGGTAGCGAGCAAATACGTGGCCGATATCGTAGGTGTCAAAACCGATGGTTGCGATCATTGCCGCAGGGTTTTGGTCCAACCAATCGAACACCGTTGTACCGGTATAAGGATCAGTTTCGGGATCTAGGAACAAGATAGATTCTACATTATCGACCAGAACCAAGCGAATATCGAGATCAGATTCGTAAAAAGTATTCAATTGTGCTACATAGTTGATCATGGCTGCCAATACACTAGCAGTTGTACCACCGTGATCTTGGGAAAATTCGCCAGTGGTAGCGCAGGCAAATCGGTATATTTTTACTTTTACGGGATTGGCTAGATCCAAACCACGTTCTGCGGGTTCCAAACTGTGTTGCACAGTAGCACGTGGTGTACCAGAGTCCTTGATTTGATGAGGCGCAGAGAGGAAATCTGTGGTAAGTTTAACCCCTGGAATCTTATATTTTTCGGGGAAAGCCCTATGGTCGTACGCCATATAATAGTTATCCTGTCCTTTTACTGCTCTTTCAATATATTCCATTCCTTTATCCATACGACGGATAGTGGCTTTTAAGCCCCAATCAGGAGAAACGGTAATACGCAATTTTTTAGCAGGTTCATTCAAGGCATAACCCGTATAGGAACGGATTAATGGGTATTTGGCCCAAAGTGCTTCACTCACCAAGCGGTACTCCGCCACAGCGAAGGTCTCGAAAGTGCCATCTGCTTGTGGGAGGATAACCGTAAATGGCTTGCTCGTAAAATCGGCAGGAGCCTTGGTTAATTGTTGCCTAATGGCCTCAAAATCCAATTGATAAGCGAAGTAGGCATCGGGTTCGAATTCACGAACACCGCCATCGGCTACTTGGATAGATTCATTCGGAATTTCAGTCCAATAGCCATTAGTGGGCTTTTGGGCAAAAAGCCCCGCAGCCACTAGGGAAAATACGGAAATAAGTAGTAGTTGAATACGCATGAGCGAGTAAGTGTATTTATTATGCTGAAAAGAGTGTAAGATTCGAGCATCGAGATAGGATACTCAAACGATAATACTTGTTAGGACAAAGGTAAATACTTCAAAATTGACTTGCGATATTTTTTTTAGTTTTGCCAATCTTGGTCAGGAATCGTTCGGCTTTTTACTAGTGTTTTGAAAAATCTATTTTAGTTTTTCATTGCCTGCATGTCGTTCGGCATCGCGGGTTGTCTTTTTATCCATATTTTTCTGGATGGCTTGTGTTAAATCAACGCCGGTTTGATTGGCCAAACAGACTAGGACAAAAAGGACATCCGCCATTTCATCGGCCAAATCTGCTGGTGCAGTAGCCGCCATTTCAGGTTTTTTAAAAGATTGCTCTCCATACAGGCGCGACATTAGGCGGGCCACTTCGCCTACTTCTTCCATTAGGATGGCCGTATTGGTGAGTTCAGAAAAGTAGCGGACACCTATTGTTTTGATCCATTCGTCCACTTGGTTTTGGTATTGTCGGATCGAAATATCGTGAAGGTCTTGCATAATTTTTTACAAATACTTAATTAAAAAAGAGCCACCCCGAAGTGTTCGGGATGGCTCTTTTTCTATTTTCGAGTATCGAATTTTAGTTAGTAACGACGTTTCTTACGTTTAGTTTTGAAGGTGTTACCTGCGTTGTCGTTGTTGCCCATTGGGCTACCATTACGCGTCATTGCGCAACGGAAACCAACAGAACGGCTTGATTTGTCTTCGTCCAAATAGCGGCGTGAGCCAGGAGAAAGCCAAAACGCACGATCGGCCCAAGAGCCACCTTTAATAACGCGTGCCTTATCGCTAATCAAAGTACTCAAACCATAACGGTATTCCACTGTTGACTCAGCATCACCATCCAAATAGTTTAAGGCATCTGGACGCTTATAGTTGTCGCGTAGTGCAGTAGAAGTAGTATCCACCAATTGCTTTTGGATACGTCCGAGGCTATCCAATTGAGGTGCGCCATCAGCATCCAACGCATTGGTATAGAACCTATTACCACGGAACGAGTTCAATTCTTGGTTGTCCACCTCACGCAAATCGGTAGAGGTCATTGGGCGATAAACGTCGGCAGTCCATTCGTTTACGTTACCCGCCATGTTGTACAAACCATTGTCATTAGGCCAGTTGGTGCGTACAGGAGAAGGCGTGAACGATTTATCGTTCAAAGCACCGGCCATACCACCATAGTCACCCGCGCTACGACGGAAGTTCGCTAACATTTTACCTTGGTATTTGTTGCGTTTTTGATAACGAACCGTGTTACCATCCCATGGATAGATACGGCGATCTGTAATTAACTCATCTTTACTAGCCGCCTGAGCGCCCACTAGAGACAAGGCCGCATATTCCCATTCAGATTCAGTTGGAAGGCGATACTCTGGTAAGAGAATACCATCTTCTAAGCGTGCATGGCGCTCGCCTCCTGTTTGGATATCTGGCAAGTTTTTGCGAACAGATCCTATATACTTACCCAACAAATAAGATTCGGTAACAAAGTTATCGGCATCTTTTTGAGCAGGATTTACCTCGAGAATACCTTTTTTGATAAGGATAGCCTCGTTTACGCGGTCTGTACGCCATTTGCAGTAATCTACTGCTTGGTTCCAGTTTACGCCTACAACGGGGTAATCATCAAAAGATGGGTGGCGAAGATAATTTTCGACCAACGGCTCGTTAAAGGTAAGTTCTTCCCGCCAAACCAATGTGTCAGGGAAAGTGCGTTTGTGCACTTCGGGATAGGTTGCTCCAAATACGCGACCTACCCAGTACATGTACTCGCGGTAGTCGGTGTTAGAGATTTCTGTTTCATCCATATAAAAGGAGGAAACGGTAACGCGACGTGGAACATTGTTCCATTCGAAGGTGACATCCTGTTCGGTGACACCCATAGTGTAAGTACCACCTTCAACCAATATTAGGTTAGGGCCTGTGGCTTGGCCCTCATAGTCAACTTTTTCAAAGCCGCCCCATTTTTGATCGTTGTAGTTCCAACCAGTGGTAGAGGATTTCTCCTTTTTGCCACCGCAGCTGGCCAACAATAATCCTAAGAGTGCGACGCTTAACCCGTGAATGAGCGTTTTTTTCATCGTATTAAAAAATCAAGTTTAAGAAAACGAGCGGCAAAAGTAGATAAAATAAATCAATCAAAATACGAGAAAGCGGATTTTAACCAAATCATTTTTTTATTTTTACCCTAGTATATTTCCAGAATCAGTTAGAAGGCTATTTAAAATTGGTATTTTGATCTTTTATCGGAAAAATTTCGGGCATTCTGAGGTGTCTGCCCGTGCATTCTTCCGTTTTAAATTTTTATTTTGATCGAGTAAAAAACTCATCGTTACTTCATAAGTACCCCCTGAAACCTTTGAAAAGCGCGACAAAGTGGCATCCATGGTAAATCCAATTTTGTAAATATCGTATTTAAAACCAAGCAAAATAATAGCAGCATCTACATTTTGGTCAAAAGTATGCCTTATCCAAGTGCCTGCAAAGAAAGAACCTAACCCTGCATAAGCCCCGCCATTGATTTGTTGGTATGGTCCCTGTGATACAAAAAGGAAATTCGGCGAGATAAACGCCTCTGCTTGTTGTTTATTGCCTTTACGCAAAGTAATATCCATTCCACCATGCAAAGTATAGCGCAGCGGAAGCCCTCTTGCTAGGTTATTATTCACTAAAAGTAGCGTTTCATTGGGTGTATTGAGGTGTTTCATCGCAAAACCAGCCCAAAAATTTTCTCCAAATATTAACAAACCACTCGATAAATCCAGCCGTGTAACGGTTAACTGATCCGGACGAATTTCAAATGTTGGTTCCGATATGCCACCTATTGCGTCTATCTGATCGGGGAAAATCAATTTATCCCAATTCAAACGCGATTGAAATGCTCCGGCTTCTACTCCAATTTTGACCCCCGTTTTTTTGTTTATCATTAATCGGTAGGAATAATGTGCCGAAAACCGGTTGGTTTTGAAAATACCATTACCCGCATCATCGCCTTCTAAATGAAACCCGACGCCACTATTGAGTTTGTTGAGCCGCTGTTCGTAAAATACGGCATAGGTACGGTATGCACCGCTGAACCCTTGCCATTGGGTGCGGTACGCTATGCCAAAACGCGGTGCAAATGCACTTCCCGCAAAAGCAGGATTGATTTGGAGTGGTGTAGCGTAGTATTGCGAAAAAATGGGATCCTGCGCTTGTATCGTAGTAATACAAAGCCCTGTAAGGACAAAAATGAGTATTTGGAAGTGTTTTGCCATGGATTTATTAATTGATGGTGAATAATGGATAATATTTGTTTGTGTATTGTTTCTAATGCAGCGACAAATATCCTGATTTGCGCACAAAGTTTTCAGCAGAAACGAAATATTTTTCAAAAAAACATTCAAATGCTAGATTTTATCATTTCACAGCGGGCTAAAAATCGGTAAATTTGAAACGATCGCCAAATTCCTTTATCCAAGCCAGCAGTTTCATCGCTTCCTGATAGTCGAATAAACGAGTGCCTGTATTCATTGTAGCCGCAGAACCGCAAGCTACGCCTGTCTGTACCATTTCGCGATACGATTTACCTTCGCCTAATGCCCAAACCATGCCGGCCACCATACTATCTCCTGCGCCTACTGTGCTTACTTTTTTGACCATAGGTGCTGGAATATGCTCAAAACCATCTTTGGTGACCAATAATGCACCTTGTGGGCCTAGCGAAACTACTACTACCTCACATTTGCCTTGTTTAATGATGTTTAACGCGGCATCATCAACAAGGTTTAATTCAAGGTCTTCCTCTTTACCGGATATCGTACTTAATTCGCTTAAATTGGGTTTAAACAGAAACAAACCTTCATTGGCAGCGTGGAGCAATGGTTTACCGGAGGTATCCAAAATAAATTTTGCGCCAATAGTTTTGGCCAATACCGCCACTTCCTCAAAAAACGTTTCAGGGAGGCCGGGGGGTAAACTTCCGCTAGCCACTAGAATATCAGGCTTATGGCTGCGCACCATATCAAGACAAGCACGCGCATCGGTCAGCGAAAGTGTGGCTCCGGGCAAAGTAAACCGGTACTGTAGGTGTGTAGAAATATCTAAAATCGAAATATTCTCGCGTGTTTCGCCCTGTACAGGTACGATGGCTGTTGTGATACCCGCCGACGCGACTAGTTCTTGAAGCACTTGTCCATTATGGCCACCTGCTGGAAATACAGCGATACTATTACCGCCCAATTTGGCTATACCTTTGGACACATTAATGCCCCCTCCGCCAGCGTCTAATTGCATGGTGGCACTTCGTAGTTTTTGTTCGGGTATTAAACGCTCTACGGACGAACTTTTATCCAAGGCCGGATTGAGGGTGAGGGTTACTATTTTCATAAATATGATGTAATGTAATTTGTGATTTGACTGCCAAAGGTAAGCCAATTTGATAAACATTGGAACGTGCATACAATATCTTATCATTTCTTTTTTAACAAAGTGCTTGTTTGGTTGTTTGTTTTACCTTTGCGACATAAAAGCAGGTATTTCCCTAGCGTAAAAATTAAATCCATGCAGTCTTGGTATTCCATTCATTTAACGCCTAAAAACGACCACAATACTTTTCTGGTAAATTCTTATCTGCCATTTTGCGAACAGTTGATCTGGACGACGCGAGGGGTACGTACTTTTTTTATAAGATATGAAGACCAAAGTGGCCCTCATTTGAGATTGCGCTTTAGGGGCGATACCGAATGGTTGGAAAAGACACTAGAACCTGCTATCCAACAACAATTTAAGAAAAAGGCGACATGGACAGTGGTGCCTTATCTCGGCGAAACAGATCGTTTTGGCGGAGCGCAAAATTTGGCTTGGGCCGAAGAGCATTTTCATATCAGCACACGGGTGGTATTGGCGCGTTTGTCGAGGCCCAATCATGGGTATGGCGATGCCTTATTTGATGGTTTAAAACTGCTTGTAATGGGAGGGTTTGCCGCCCAACTCAGCAAAGCAGATATGGCGCGTTATTATGACCAATTATGTGACCAATGGATCAAAGCGTTTTTTATCCCCTCAGAAAGTATGTCTGAAGGAGATTTATCGGCAGCAGTACGTGAAGATTTCAAGGCTACGCTGGCACCTCAGTTTTCTTTTTTGCAGGATGCCTTGTCGCAAGTGCTTATCGACTTGGAGGCCACAGAGGCTAGTACCAACCCTGAAAATAGTTACGATAATAGGCAGCCAGAGTGGCTGCGTTGGCTAAAAGGTAATCAATTGATTTTTAAAGAATTAGGCGCGCAAAAAGAACTTGTATTGCCTCATCTATTGCATTTGAACAATAATAGGCTAGGCATTATTAACCAAGACGAAGCTTATATGCTTTATGTGCTTGGCTCCATATTAAAATGAAGTAAATGAAGCGGCTCGGTGCATACCGAGCCGTCATTAAGAGAAGCAGGCGGGAATAAAAAAAGGAGGTGACTTCGGCTTCGCTCAGTCACCGTGACTTCGGCTTCGCTCAGTCACCGTGACTTCGAGTCCGTGTTTGGTCACTTTGACTTAGCGTTTGGTCACTGGGCGTGGCCGAGGCGACGGTGACTTCGGCTTCGCATCATGGTAACTGAGCGAAGCCGACGTGACCCTGATGCGAAGCCGAAGCCACGGTGACTGAGCGAAGCCACGGTGACTGAGCGAAGCCGAAGTCACGGGCGCATATATTGTCTATAACTTAATTCCTCCAGCATTTCTGTTGTGCCGGGGAAAATATTTAAATCGACCATTTTTGAAATACCTTCTACACATCCTTCATTACTGTACTGCCAAAACGACCAAAAGTGCCCATCTTCTAAACTGGGCTTTTCGTCAGAATAACGTGCAATCCAAAGCGGGTATTCCTCAAATCCTTTATCGGCTAAAAAACGCTCAAAGAAATTTTGGTTGGAGTATATAATTGGTTTTATACCTAATTGTGCCTCAACCGTTCTGAGCCAAATATGCAATTCTACTGCGATGTCTTCGGGGGCAGTACCATCCAGCGTTTCCACATCTAATACGGGTGGTAAATCGCCATTCACCATATCTACACTGCTCAAAAAATGGCAAGCTTGTTCGTAACCACAACCATAACCTTTGAAAAAGTGATAAGCACCTCTTTTGATCCCCAAACGTTGTAATTCTCCCCAATTATAGCAGAACATTGAATCTCTAAAAGTGCTACCTTCTGTTGCTTTGATAAATGCAAACCCAATATTTTCATGCGCTTTAACGGTATCCCATTCAATCTGCTTTTGATGGTGTGATACATCAATACCGCGGATTTCCACGTGTGGAGCCAGTACCAGTAAACTGTTACTTTCGGCACACCAAACAGGTGCAATTAGAAATGGAATGATCAATAACCAGCGCATAGTGTTTATTATGGGGCAAAAATACTGCCATTTTTATATTTCGTCACTAGTCCATGACATGGTTTGGCCGAAATACCCTTAATAAGGGTACAAACGACGGTAAAACGACGTTGAATAGCATTTACAATGGTTTAAATAAGTAATGCTACCTAAATTCTGCACTATTTTTGTCGCTTCTATTTTTTTATCGTTCCTTTACCTTTATCTTATACACCATAACGTACATGAGAATTTTTATTTTTTGCTGCACCGTTTTGTTTTTCGTTTCTGGCTGTTCTTCTTCTAAAGGAAGTAAGTCGGCCCCAAAAGGAAATCCTTTGAATGCTATATTAAAAGACGCTAAGTTACAAACTGTCCTTTCACAGAACGACAAATACGAAGTACAAATTATTTACACCCAGATCAATCGGGACAATAACCAAGTGCCGAGTTTTACGACTTGGCATTGGAATGTGGATTCTACGCAGTATTTTTACCCGGCCAGTACGGTGAAAATGCCTTTGGCTTTGTTGGCTTTGGAAAAAATAAATACGATGAAGGCGAGTGGATATCCACGTTTGAACAGCGAAACAGCATATACCTTGGATTCGGTTCGTCCTTTTCAACATGCTTACAGCGAAGATGTATCTGCGCCTAATGGCCAACCTACTATTGCACAGGATGTACGTGCGATTTTTGCGGTAAGCGATAATGATGCCTATAACCATCTTTTTGATTTTTTAGGTCGCGAGTATATCAATACGACTTTGCACGGGAAAGGCTATGAAAATACGGGTATTGTTCATCGTTTCTATGCTGCACAACGCGATCAGAAATACGCACAACCGATCCGTTTTATGGATGCTAAAGGCAATACTATCCTGAGAGAAAAAGAAAAAGAGGATAAACTAATATATGTAAATCCCCAAAAAGGTTTGAAAAAGGGCAAAGGCTATTTGAACAGCAAAGATTCTTTGGTGCAAGGTGCTTTTGATTTTTCGGCTAAAAACTGGTTTGCGCTCACGGATATGGAGCGTATGTTGCGTGCTGCGTTGTTTCCCGATTTGGTACCGCCCAATCAGCGTTTTAATATTTCCAAAGAGGATTATAAAATGATGCACCGTGCTATGGGATTGTTCCCCAGAGAATTTACACACCCAAAGTATGAAACAACGGATCATTGGGACGGTTATGTGAAGTTTTTTGTGATGGGCGATACCAAAGTAGAGCAGAATGGTAATATTAGGCTGTTCAATAAAGTAGGAGAGGCGTATGGCACTTTAACGGATGTTGCTTATGTGGTGGATTATGAAAACAAGGTGGAATTTGTGCTGGCAGCCACTATATTGTGTAATTCAGATGGTATTTACAACGACGATAAATACGATTATGATAATATAGGATTTCCGTTTTTGTCGGAATTGGGGAAACAGGTATTGGAGTATGAGCGGAAACGGGTACGTGCTGTTGTACCAGATTTGTCGTATTGGAAATTATAATTTTACGCAATAAATTCCCAGTCATCACCCAATTCAGCAGCGGGCGACCAAAATAGCTGCTCAAAATCTACCACTTTTGCATCTTCCACTTTAATGCCTTCGTACTCAAGTAATTCCTGCATCAATGTGGGGGTAGCGAATTGGTGCCGGCCGCTCAGTTCTCCTTTGCGGTTGACGACACGGTGTGCTGGCACGTCGCCCCTTTGTTGATTCAAGGCCCAACCCGTCATTCGGGAGGAACCAAGTGCCAAAAAATCTGCTATTGCGCCATAAGTTGTGACCCTTCCTTTGGGGATCAGGCGTGTTACCGCATAGACTAATTGATAGTATGTTGGCATTTTATTTTCTTCCATGCGTTTGTTTAATCATTTGTAAGTTAGCAATTTAAGTACTAGGACTTTCATCATTAGGTGTGGCATCTTTGAGTAGTTGAATTAAGGTTTCAACATCCCAAGCATCGGCAACTGAAAAATCGCCAATTCTTGTCCGGCGCAGTGCGCTTAGGTAGGCACCGCAGCCAGTTAACTCCCCCATATCAAATACCATAGAACGGATATAAGTGCCTTTACCGCATATTATTTTAAAATTGGACTGTAAGCCAGAGTGATAATCGGGATAGTACCAAATTGGGTTGCGTTTTTTAGAAAGATTAACTACTTCAGGGCGGCCATTTTCGGGGTTCATCAGCAGCGGTTGTGTGAGTGAGAACTCCGAGACCATTACTTTCCGCGATTTTATGGCTACTTCTGTACCACTTCGGGCATTGGTATAGAGGCGTTTGCCATCTAATTTGACAGCCGAGAAAATAGGTGGTACTTGATCTATCTCCCCTAATTGCGTCAATCGGGCGGCTTCGAGTGTTGCTGGTGTCAGCACTACGGGGTTTTGAACTATTTCGATTGGTTTTTCCAAATCAAAGGATGCCGTCACCGCTCCAAATGTGATCGTTCCTGTATATTCTTTTTCTTGTCCCTGAAACTCGTCGATGCGTTTGGTATAGTCACCTGCACAAAGTACTAGCAGCCCTGTGGCCAATGGATCGAGCGTACCAGCATGGCCTAGTTTAATCCGTTTTACGCCCACGCGCTTGCTCAAAAAATGGCGAACGGTATTGACCACATCAAAAGAAGTCCAGCCAAGGGGCTTATCGATGAGTAGCACAAAACCTTTCGGGAGTTCGGTAGGTAGCAGGTGTGATGGAGATACAATTTCTAGCATATTCAAATTTTGGGCAAATGTACACCAAATGTTACGGTACGCTGCACCTTCAACCTTGATTTTGGGGATTTTTGCTACAAATGTTACGGTGCGCTGCACCTGAAATTTTTAGAAGAAAGCCCTAGGTTTAGATGCAACGCACTATGATTGGATCAACCACATACTTCCGCACCAAACATACCCACATGAGCAGTACCGATCATTTCCAGCAACGCTTCATTCGGAATCAATTCCCACTCAAAAGGCAACGCATCCAGTCCTTTTCCGCAATCGGCTAATTCTTGTTGCAGTGCGGGCATTTTATCGGCATAAAATCGTTTTTGAAAACCTGCTTTGGCCATCGTAATCAGTATCTTGTACAGTACGGCAGTACGTGGTGAGTCGCCTTCTAATAAGTACCTTTCTCTATATTTTTCCAAGGCTTCTATCCGTTCTACGATCTTATCTTTGTGTCCTTCTATGGCTGTAAGTAGCAGGCTGGCAGTAAGTGCGGCTGCGTACAAGCCGCCTTTGTCCGACTGGTAATTACTGATTTCGTTGATGAGTTTACTGGATTTGTAGGATGCAAGTCCTTTGGGGAGCGGTTGTCCGCTGGCTACTAAGCCAATATAAAGGTACGCCCCCGTGATATGCCAGGTTTCCAAAAAGTTTTCGCTTTGGTTGACAAAGTTTTTATGACGGGTGGCTTGGGTATAATATGTGGCGGCCGTGAGGTAGTCGCCTTTTTTCATTTGTGAAAAGTAAAACATTTGTAGGGCAGCAAACCAATTGAAGGAACCAACAGTGGATACCTGCAAACTACTTTCGATATGCTGTGCCATTTCTTCAAAACGCTTCAGCATACTACTGCAATAGGCTATATAAGCATAGTATATGGATTTAAGGTAGTTTACATTATAATGACGCTTGTTTAGATACGCAATTCCTTCGGATACGCTGTTATATGCGGCTTCATATTGCCCCGAAATAAAATAGAGATCAAACGCTATGGTATAATAGGAATGATGGAATGACAAAGATGATATTTGGTTAACATACGGACGTAATTCCAATTCAGACGATCTTAAATGTTCAAGTAATTCTTTATTATTACTTTTTTTTCGTTGTTTTAGTGCTGAATGAGTTAGTAATAATAACTCTGCTTTGTTTTGAATTTCTAAATAGGACTCAACCTTTGTCAATAATTTTTTATTTTCTTCAAATTCCTTGACCCGATCATAAGAAGCCAACGAATACATCCGCATAAGTGTTTTTAGGGCATCTACAGCCCATCCTGGTCGTTCATTTTTTAAGCCTTTTTCCAACATTTCCTCCGCTAGTTCCCTAACTGTATTTTTACAGCCAGCAGTTTCTAGTATTCTGATCAGTAGCATATCCACTGCAATATTTTCTACCGCTGCATTCTCTGGAGCAACAGCAAGCGATACCATCTGCTTCATATACTGGAGCAACTGGCTGCCGTATTTTTTGAAACTACTCAACCCCATACCACCTAGTGCCTCAGCGGCTGCCTCATTAGTAGGATGGGTATGTACTTGAAAATGTTCAAAAATGGCCATTACATTTAGGTTTCCCTTGCACAAAAAGCCGAGGATTTTGCGGGCTTCGGGTACACGCTGGCCGATAAGAGGTACGATTTCGTTTAGACTTTTTACTAACATAGAAGTGATAAATATGTAGAATTATTTGAAAATTGTTCTTAAATTTGTTCTTAAATTTGACTTTTTTTTGGTTGCAATGCGACCAAATTATTATTGATTATACACCAGTTAATGTATTGATAATCAAATATTTGTAACGGTTTAGATGCGAAAATAATAACAAATTATAGTGCATTTTGGAGGATAAACTGTCGGTGACATTTATTTTACTTACCTCCACCTTTGTATCATCAAAACGAGCATTGCTTTCTACAATCTACTAATTGTGATGCAAATATATAGTTTTCTTTTTGAGATACTGCAAGTTTTGATATAAATATAGTCAAATTTTAACTTTCACTACAAAACAATCACACAACATGATCACAATCATTATTGCACTATTATTACAACTTGGACATTTACAATCTGAAAACCAATGGTACCAATTTAACCCGCCACAACAACAAGAGATGTTGAATTATATTGGGAGTGGAGATCTTAATGTTGGGTAACAAAAAATAAAAAACACCAATCGCGACCAAAATGAAAACATGCAAAGAGTTGATAACCAATAATTTAAATCGCTTTTTGAGGGTTTTTTTTCGCAAAAATGGTAAAAATTCGGTGATAAACTGTCGGTAGTGCCTCTGAAAACCTCCTATACCTTTGTATTAACAAAAAATGGAACGGAAGCAGCGCAAGATTTTACAGAAGAAATACCGAAATGAGGTGGAGGCAATCGCTTACAAAAAATAACCTAATGCACTTACAAAAAGACTAAGATAAAACGGTGACTACACGCAAGGGAACACTTTGTACAATACCTAAAACGAAAACAAGCGACTAATCATTCCGTATTACTGCACCCGGGAAGTATGTTAGGATGTATTGGAAACGAGTCTGACTACATTTTTTTGATCTTGAAAACCACCAAAAGAAAACAAACGAGGCCGCCGAAAAACGTATAAAAGAGTAGGCATTAAACTATTGATATTACATAGGAGTACACCGGAAAATCCTTAATAGAGTACGGACGCGGCAGCCGAAAAGCGATTAGAGTAGGCGATTTATTCTTTTTTTATACAATAACAATGAAACAGATTCTATTTCTGCTGCTATTCGTAGCAACAACCATCAGTACTTTTGCGCAATCGCACACCAATTCAAAAAATCCATACGATTATGTTGGGAAGCAGCACAATGACTTTTTGGCTTACTATGCTGCTAATGTAGCAGCTGATGCTTCTAAAGCAACAAAACTCTCGCTAGTTCCGTCAACAATGAAAAATTATGGCGTTTCTGCTGGAATTATTGACAGTAAATTTGATGTTAATGCATTTTTGTCAACAGGTACTATTTCTAAAGTACTCACCAACCCTAATTTCTCTATGGTAGCAGAGTTCAATAGTTTGAGAATGACTGTTGAAGCAGGCTATCAGCAAAGACTTGAGGACGTAGTCAATAATCTTACTACTCCTGAGGAAATTTATACTGCAGTAAAATCAATTGAGACTTCAATTTTAGCTGATCAAAGATTAACACAAAGCGGAAAGGTATCTTTACTCTGTGCTACTGCGACAGCGCGTTACAGTTGCTTTTACTGGTCTAGTCAAAAATCTGGAAATATCTGGGGGGTCAATTCAGTAAGTCCTCATCGCCAAAAAACAAATGCATTTAGAAGTAGTAGTGCTGTCCCTAGATGGGTGAAAATACTTTTGAAAGATTTAGTTGGCGCAGCAGGTGGTGCTATCTCAGGCGGTGGCGTTGTTGGTGCTGCTGTAGGTGCTGGTATCGCATCTGCAAATGAAGCTATAAGCCAATTGCCATAGTTAGTGTTGGAGCATCCGCAAATGAAATTGTAAATCAATTTTAGGGAAAACAAAATTCTACAACAAAGCAAAACTGGCTAGTGATTTTAAGTAGGACAATTGCTGGCTTTTTGGGGATGCACAAGTATTTGATAAGCAAATAAAGTTGCATCCCCAAGCATCAATGCTAGTTGAAGCATATTAAGTTTGTTTGAGTTTTTGCGCTGACTCTCTAATATTTATAAATATTAAAAACATTTGTTTTTGTTTGCATAAACAATATAAGTTTTTATCAATGCATAAATAATGATTTTCAGTTCAAAAACTTAAACAGCTTACTCAATCAAGGAATTTACGATACAGAGTAAGGAACAACATTTAAACAATATCAAACAACATGAAGTACTTATCTATTTTGACTATTTTAATGGCCTCTTTGGGCTCAAATCACGATCTGTTCGCTCAGAAATCTCGACAAATATCCGTTGGATACACTGTTCTTCCACTAGAATCACATCTAGTGCAAGGTTATTCTAGTGCTTTTGATTATCAGCCAAAGGGATCTAACTCATCATTTGGTTTGATATTTGAGATGTTAGCTACTCAAAAGATAAACGTAAATGCACCAGTGGGTGATAATTCAGGATTGGAATACATTTTCTACGGTCTTTCATACAAATACCGAGTAATAAATGCTCAGAAAATAACGGGGTGGGCAGGATTGAACGCAGGTATGATTAATGTAAAGTATGCTAGATCAACAGGTAAAAGTAGGTTATTATTATTCACCGATCCAATCATAATTATAGATGATCGAGAAACACTGGTTAGTGCCAACTCGGTTAACGTACAACCCACATTTACGCTCAATTACAACATCAAAAATAATGTTGGTATCGGTATAAATGCTCGCTATCGGATTGGAACAAAAGATACTAAAATCCTGAATCGGTCGCAACTGAGTGGTAGCCAATTTGGGATAATGCTCTATTGTTTGTTCTAAATAAAATTAATTTTAAAAATATTCAAAATTCATGAAACACATTATCTTATTTACATTATTTATCTTCTTTTTAAGCATAAATCCAGCCTTGTCACAAGGTTTTATTCCAACGGTTTATGGTAACATACAGGCTAGACATTTGGGTTACACCAAATGTAATAAGCCATTTGACATGGCTGTCTATACCAATGGAGATGTACCGATCAATGGAACTTTTACTGTTACCTATAATCCTTTGGAATTCACGCTTACAAATGCAGGGAGTTTTCAAACAGGTGCTGGAAATACACTAACCGCATCTGTTAATGCCCCAACACACGCCTTTAATGAATTGATTTTTTCTGGTACATTTACTCAAGGTGCAACAACAACTTCATTTACGGTTAGTTTTACGGGGGTAATCGGCAATACGACTCAAACAATTTCACATGATATTTCAACTCCAACTTTTGCAAATATTGGGGGCTTACTATCTGAAAATTTAGCCCCAGTTGGTGTGCTAGAAGCACCCAATATGAATGGAATGACTACTACTCCTCAATTTGTGAGTATTGGAAATTTGATTATTGATATACCTAATTATACATTTGCACCTGGCTCTGAACTATCAATGGGGAAGCCTAATAGTAATATTGTGGTAGAATCAGGTAGTAAACTAAACCTTAATTTAACTGAAGTGTATGGCTGTAATACACTATGGGATAAGATACAGGTGAAGAGTGGTGGTAGTTTATCACTCAATGGTAGTTTTGTGGGGGAGACAACGATTGAAAATGCACAAAATGCTGTTGTTCTCGAAAATGGTTCAAAATTTTACAGTTTTTGGTCTAGTTTTAAGAATAATAAAACGGGGATTCTAGTCAATCCGAACAACGGTATTTTGCAAAATATAGATATGAGTATAACTAGAACTACCTTCTTGGGTAATGGCCCACTTTATGATGGTACGCAGCCGCTTCGGGCTATGTTACTGAATGACCTCAATACAATTAACCTTCCTTTTTTATTTGGTGGCCCATTTGCATTGGGTAGCAGGATTGATGGGTTCAAAAATGGCATTGAAGCGGCTAATGCCAAGGTGACCATGCAAGGTGTTATGTTTAGGAATATGATGGAAAACGGGATAATCGCCAGTAACAATAGTAGTATCACTTATGATGGTTTGGGATTTGGTGTTTTCGATAATATGTTGACTGGAATTAAGGTGACCCATTCCGACTTAGTTGTTACTAGAGCCGAAATCAAAAACGTGGGTACTGGCATCCGATGCGATCAATCATTAGGAGATCAAACCAATATCAATAAAAATAAGATCAATGCAAGTATGTATGGTATTAGGGTATTTGGGGATAGCAACGCAGATGGCAATATTTCCGAAAATAATATAAAAATACCGAGTTCTGCTGGCGCAGTACTGAAAGGCTATGGTATTGGGTTATTTGACCTAGCACCCGACGTATCCACAAATAGTTGGAATATACAAGGCAATACCATTGATGTAAACGCGAGGGCTGGTATATACGCCATAAGTTTTGAAAATGCAAAAATACGCTCCAATCCACTTATTAAGAATAATGCTCAAAAAACAGCTATTGAAGTATATGGAGGGTATCAAAATGAAGTGGAATGCAACCCCAATATCTCTAGTGCCGGCTATGGTGTCAGTTTTCAAGATTCACCCTATTTTGACAATTCATGCAATACGATAAATGCCGCCCGCGTAGCGTTACAAATCTTTGGTGATTGCGACGAATCCAAGGTGCGTGGCAATGAACTGGAAGGAGCAGGACATGATCTCGCTTATGGAAACGATAATTTTACTTATGCCAATACGGGGACACAAATTTATCACCGCAACCGATTTACCGGTGGCTCTTCAAATTTTGAAGCTATAAATTATACGACGGATGTCCAAGTTGTGCAGAATTCTAGATACAAAGTAAGCACACAATCGTGTGGAATAAACAATCCGGCTGATCCTGAGCAAATGCCCACTTTTCAATCCAATGATCCACAATGGTTTGCAGACCAATTCAATATTGCGTCTTGTAGTTTTACCTGTCCGTCCAATTGCGTTATTGTCCCCGGTGCCGAAATCCCACCAATGACGGGTAAGGATGAATTAGTACGAACGGGAACTTGGGGTGGTAGTAATTTACAAGAAGGTGCGAAATGGAATAGTTTGCGGTACCTGTACCGTAAAGTAAACAATCAGCCTCAAATGCCTTTAGGCTATACAGCATTTGTACAAGATAATATGACTACTTCGTTAGGAAAAGTATCAGATTATGATGACTTGCTCCAAGATATACTACAACCCAATCTTGCGAATCAACAAGCATTAGATCATCTCCGTGCTCAAAAAGCATCGTTAATTGAATCATTATTGACACAACAGGCTTGGATATGGCAAGGTGGTAATTGGGTATTTGATAATAATGCGTCCTTATTGGCCGAATCGACATTGCAATCATTGCGCCAAGCCGAAGGGCAAATAGATGCAGTACAAATGAGTTTGAGTCAACCATTAATTGCTAATATTCAGAATTTACAAAACATGAATTTTGGCATCTCAGACAATAAAATTTTTGAATCAAATCAAAAATTGACCAACGCTATGCACTTACAAATTTTGGCACAAGGTCTATCCTATTTGCCAACCGAATCCGAGTTGTCACGGATTCGTGCCGTAGCGGATCAATGCCCCCTGGATGGAGGTATTGCAGTGTATCAGGCTCGAGCAATGATGGAAGCTTTTACAGGAGAAGTATTTGAAGACAAGGCAAAGTGCAAAAAAGTAGAAAACCGCGGCAGTACTGTTCGGCTCGATGAAGTTACAGTAGCACCCAACCCGGCTAGTCGAGTAGTAACAGTAGCCTGGGGCAACAAACAGTATATGAATATAAAGATATTTGATGCATTAGGGAAAAGTATTTATGATGCTCCTGTCGAGCAAGATGCTGAAACCCAAAGTATTGATGTGGCCGATTGGGTCAATGGTATTTATTATATCTATCTTTATGACGCTACAGGAACAACGATAACTAAAAAATTAGTTATCAACAAATAAATAATACAATATGAAACAGACCTTACTCTCTTTGATGGTATGCTTTTGCAGCACAGTTATCGCACAAAAGCACGATTACACTTGGCTCATTGGGCTAGGCGGAACACAAACGACGATCCCTGAATATGGCACAACCAGGATCAATTTCAATAACAATCCATACCAATTGGAAAATATTGATTTGGATATGGCATTCCTCGGTAGTTCTGTTTCCGTCATGTCTGATGCCGATGGTGAATTATTATTCTATACCAATGGCTGCTATATTGCTAATGCGCAAGGCGATACCATCGAAGGGGGAGGGTTACTCAATTACGCATCTGGGGTCTCCGCTAAGAATGATTGTATTTGGGGAGACGGCTATCAAATTGTTTGGGGGGCAGTATCAGTCCCTGTAACACCCCAGACAGGCCAATACGCCATTATTCATAAAGACAAACACTCTAATTGGGCTTCTACGTATAATAAAGTTTTTGGCCATAATCTCTACGTTACACGGTTGGATATGATGGCTAACAATGGTAAAGGCAAGGTAACCAGTTCTGAAATAGTACTGAGCGACACATTATCCTACTCGGATATAACAGCTTGTAAGCACAGCAATGGAACGGATTGGTGGTTTATGGTGATGACGACTCAAACAAACAAGTTTTACAAGTTTTTGCTACAAAAAGATACTGTTCTTGGCCCATATATTCAAGAAATAGGCGATACTCTTATACCTGGTTATGATATATGCCAAGCCATTTTTTCACCGGACGGACAGCAGTACGCAAGGGTAAATTGGTGTAATGGTGTCATGTTATACGATTTTGACCGCACTACTGGTGAACTTTCTAATTATCGCAATTTCACTTACGGTTGTGCTGCAAACTCGGATTCTGTCAAACTTTGTGGGGTTGGTTTCGCTCCCAATTCTAGATATTTGTATGTATCAGGCTGGTTGAAAATGTACCAATTGGATACAGAAGCAGATGATCTGCAAGCATCCGCAAAATTACTTGGTGTTTATGATGGCTACCTTGATACTGTGGGTGCAGCGGCATTGGTACCTCAACAGTTTTATGTTATGGCTAATGCTCCTGATTGCAAAATATACATCACTGCGCCAAATCAAGGGAGGGTATTCCACATGATTCACGAGCCAGATTTACCTGCACCATTTTGTGATTTCCAGCAACATGCCATCAAAATTCCAACTTACAGGACTTATAATATCCCCAATTTTGCTCATTACAGATTGGGGACTGGTAACCCCGTATGCGATAGTAGTCTATCCATTGTAAGTGCGATATGGCATGTTCCTAAAGTGGAAATTGCGGCACATTTATACCCTAATCCATCTAGTGGTCATGTCTATCTGGATGTTGATATTGGCATTTACAGATCGGCTATTTTTCAGGTTTTTGATTTGAATGGTCGCCCCGTTTTTGATGCTGCTATCGATAATAAACAGTTGAGTTACAATTTTGAACTAAAAGGCTTGCCATCGGGCTTATATACCTATCATTTACGGCTCCCATCTGGGCAGGTGCTTTTTAGGGGGCGGGTTGTTATTATTCGGTAAAT
Source organism: Bacteroidota bacterium (assembly GCA_041160955.1). Taxonomy (GTDB): domain Bacteria; phylum Bacteroidota; class Bacteroidia; order Chitinophagales; family Saprospiraceae; genus M3007. Next base: position 7,740 of record JBEAVK010000167.1, on the reverse strand, counting down.
TTGGCAATATTTCATCCATTATTATTCACCTTGACGCAATACAAAATACTGCGTCTTTAACTTATTTTTGAATATTATGAAAACGCACTGTTCCTTTTGGAGCATAGTTATGCTATGCCTATTTTATGGGATTTTTACCCAACCCTTGACCACTTTTGCCAATGGATCTGATACACTTGCCTATTGGGCTGTGCCATTTGCTTTTACTTTTGAAAATGAATTTAAACAGTTGCAACGTGAGTTGGATACTGAGATAGAGCCATTGCAAATAAGGCTAAACGATGTATCTCTATTGTTGAATGACCCTCGTAATCGAACTGCCGATAAAGGCTTTGTACTCCTTTGGGAAAGGGATCAATTACGAGACATAATATTGAAAATTGAAGAAGAATACAACACTAAAATGCTCAAACTCCGATACCGCAAAGGCATCGAAATTGTAAAAATGCTCTATGAAAAAATATTGAGTATGGACCACCATTTCAGTAGTATGAAAGCGCAGCAAGGCTTATCCAATATGTGCAACCCCAATAGTTATACCGAATTTAAAGATGTGAAAACGATATTGGACGACAAAATGAAAAAGAAGTTCAATTTCCAAATGCCAGCACTTTTCCAAGCAAACCCTTATTTATCCGCTGCATTTACGGTGGTGGGTATGGTAACTAGCCTTGGTGATGGTAACAATAGCGAAAAAAAGGAAAGCTTGGAAAAAATGTCCTGTATCCTCGATTTTACGGTAAGGATGCACGGCGATCTAAATACAATCTATTACGAAACAGGTTATCTCCGCGATGCCAATCTTACGCTCAAAAAAGAATGTGAAACACTATTTGCAGAATGCTCCCGGCAGGTGGGTTACACTATACCACTGGTGAGCTGCCGCGAAAGCGACGATTGGGAGCGCCTCTATACCATGCTTGATACTTATGTAGGTAAGGCATTGGGGGAAGGGGGGCCTTCTGCTACACAGCCCGCTGGCGGTTATGGTATGCCCGCAGCAGTACCCGCAGGCAATGAAAAACTGATGAACAAAGCAAATGTCAACCTTCAGTTTTCTATCGACCGCGTTACGCAGTTTATTGATAAATATAGCAATTTTGTAGGACAAGGTAGCGAATATCATAAGAAATTTGCCAAAATTGTGGACAACTACGAAAATGAAAAGCAATGTGCCTCTGCCATGCCTGCACAGTATAAACAGTTGAAAGCAGATATTGAACAAACATTAGAAAAATTCAATAGTGCCTATAAAATGCCGGAAGTACAAGGCTCCAAACTAAAAGATATGCTGTATGGCGGTCTTGTTGAATAATTTGGAAATGGCCTGTTTTGCACGCCTGTATCCATTTATTCCTATTGCACCCATTTATTATAATTTTGGCACCTTTTCACAAATGTGCCGCAAACAATATGTTCTATGAAAAAAATATCTAGTATCATAATAGGGTATTTATTGGCTGTGCCTGCGTTATGGGCGCAGCAGCTACCCAATATTACAATCCCAGATTTTGACCCCGCACAACAACCCATCGCCATTGAGGTGGATAGCGGAGTGGTCATTGGTGCTGTGAGCGATTATGTACTCATTAAATCATTGCGCGCTCAATTACCGACTATTGGCAAATATGTTACTGTAAAAATGGTGGATAATAGAGAGCGGCACTTTGTCCAGTACGAAATAAAAAAAGTAAGGGGCGATACTATTTCAATATACATATTTATACCATTGGCAAAAAATACAAAAGGGGCTTATTATGCTGCAGGGGCAGGTACTTCATGTACTGGGTGCGAAAGATGTGGACCTCCACCACAAGGACAAACAGCTTGTGAATGTTGCCCTCCTATTTCTTCATCCGCATTACCTAAGCAGATATGGCTCAAGAAAGTGAGTACTGCGCTGGAATTTTCTAATGACTAACTAACGATTATTATGCTGCGTTTTACTCATGTTATGATTGGCTTGTTTTGCTTTTTCAACGCTTTTCTTCAAGCACAGGATGGGTACTTTAATCCTGAAACCGACCCGATTTTGTCCACGATCAATGGCAAGGTACGGTTTGTCCAAAGCGAGGAGGTCATTGCACGGGCTGCCGATATTCGTATTGGTAAACTCAATACAGTAGAGACTTTTGGTAAAATACAGATACAAAAGGACTGGTATTTTACGTTGGAATGTCGATTTGCCCCCGATCCTGACCAATCTGCAAGGGTATATTTAAAACTCCGGCCAGATGATAAAGGCAATTTTTTCGCCGACTCAGCTTGGATTGCATGTGTTGGAGTACCCTGCGGCAGTTGTGATTGGAATTATGATACTTACGACTGCTACTGCAAAACCGACCGACCTGGCGAACCGGGGGTACTGGGCGAATGTACGCAGGTATGGAGCACAGATCCTTTGCTTAAAAAAGTAAAATTAAAACCTGATTGAGGCTTTTTGGGTTATAAATATAACTTTATTCGTTAATGTTTTTGAGTGCTGCCAACAAGCAGGCCCTCAAAAATTTTAACGGATTTTTGTTTTTTCAATTCAAGAGCGTATGTGACAAAATCGGGGCATTTTTTCAAAATTTAGCCTATTATTTTTAGACCTCTGATGCTCCTACCGCCAAAAGTCTGTTTATAAAAAGTTAAAATACATGCAAAAAGTTAAGCATGGTTAAAATTTCGATAATAAACGAATCTCCTCCAACATATTTAAAACCATATTGTTAAACAAAAAAAACGATACTTTTTAACTTAAACCGAATCATCCCTCGCTTGCTTTTGTATTTATGATAGGAAGTGCTTGGACACAATATAATCGCAAGATGAAGCAATCATTCAGCAGTATAATCTTTACTATATAAATCATCAATCATTTAAACAATTTCAAACAACATGAAGTACTTATCTATTTTGACCATTTTGATGGCCGCGTTTTGCTCCAACCACGACCTGTTCGCTCAAAAAACGCGACAAATATCCGTTGGATACACTTGTTTCCCACTCGAATCAAATCTAGTGCAAGGTTATTCTAGTGCTTTTGATTATCTGCCAAAGCAATCAAATTCATCCTTTGGTTTGATGTTTGAGATGTTATCTACTCAAAAGATAAACGTAAATGCGCCTGCAGGTGATAATTCAGGATTGGAATACATTTTCTACGGTCTTTCATACAAATACCGGGTAATAAATGCCCAAAAAATAACGGGTTGGGCAGGTTTAAACGCAGGTATGAATAATGTAAAGTATGCTAGATCAACAGGGGGTAATAGGGTATTATTATTTACCGACCCATTCATAATTGTAGATGATCGAGAAACACTGGTTAGTGCCAACTCGGTTAACGTACAACCCACATTTACGCTCAATTACAACATCAAAAATAATATTGGAATTAGCGTACAGGCTCGCTATCGGATTGGAACAGAAGATACTAAAATTTTGAATAGGTCACAACTGAGTGGTAGCCAATTTAGTGTGATGCTTTATTGTTTGTTCTAAATAACGGCAAAAATAGCAAAAACCACTGCGACCATTTTGTTTTTTGCACAACACATTGACAACCAATTTTTTAACCCCTAAAAACGATACTTTTTCACACAAAAACAGCAAAAATCTGGTGGTAAACTGTCGGTAAAAACCAATATACCTACCTATACCTTTGTGCCAATAATAAACGGGAAATACCGCCATTTTTTATCATTTAGTCATCAATTAAACACATATATTTAACATGCAACATACAACAAATGCACGATTTTCAGTACTCATTATTGCTGCCGCTTTGGTCTTCTCGTTTTTGGGAAGTTGCAAAAAAGAACAAAAATCTCTATATTACCTTTTGCAAAGGATAAAAATTTATAAAAGTAATGCACACTAAACTACATTATGCGCGCTTAACCCCGCAAAACATCACCTCCGACCGTGCCACTACGCCCATCGTTGCCTCTATAGGTGTCCCCGTAGAAATGTTCGGTTTCAGTTCCTGCCAAATGGTAGTATTTTGCCATGTTTCCCGAAAAGACTGCGCATGGGACGACGATGATTTGTCTAACGACGATGACGACTACCATGATGACGAGGAAAAAAAAGTAAAAAAAGCACCCAAAAAGCGCGAAAAAAAAGGACACGATGACGACGATATTCCCGGCGAAAGTGCGCAATGGCGGCAAGAAGATTGGACTGCATTTGCGGAGCAAAAAGAGGATGAAAATAACAAAATTGGATGCCGTAACATTGAAGGATTCATGCGAAAAGGTGATCTGCCACATCAATTGGAACTCTTTTTCCCCGCAGATGGTATGCGTCACTGCACGAAACTACGCTTTTTCTCGGATACACATTTCAATGCGCCATTGCCGTGCGTATTACCCGAAAGCATTACAAAAGAGCAGAATTTACTACCCAATAGTGCCATTGCAGCGGGTAAATACTTAATACAGCGGGTAGCAGAAGGTTTTTTACTGGTCGTTGATATAGCGTAAATAATATGCTGGGATCATCGTATTTTTGCGCCTTAAATACACTGTAAAATAAATTTATTTCCTCATTGTGTTTTATTTACATTAGGTGCAAATACTTAAAACACAATGAGGAAACGTACACTTTAGTGTACGCAACGCTTTGTGTTCTTTGTGCACTTTGTGGTGAAAAAAAACACTATACATGCAAAAATTATTTTACGTTGTGCACAAAACGTTCAAATATGGATATTAACACCCTCCAGCACATTGGTCGCGCTACTTATGAGCCTTATTACCAACATATTTGGTATCCAGGCGGTGTAGAATGGTATATTGACCGCTGTTTTAATACAGAAACACTACAAAAAGAACTCAATGACCCGAGTATCGAATACGCCTTACCCACCGACGAACAGGGTAATATCATTGGTTTGCTCAAAGTGCATCCGCTGTATCCCACACCCGATGGCAGCATTGAAGACGCGCTGTATTTGGAAAAAATTTACCTGATGCCCGATTATTTCGGCCAAGGAATAGGACAAAAACTGCTGCAACAAGTGGAGCAACAGGCCATTGCGCTGGGGCGTAAGGCTATTTGGCTGCAAGTGTTGCACAATGCCGCCATTGTGGGGGCGTATGCAAAAGCGGGATTTCGGATTACTGCACCCACACGGTTTGAGTTTGATCTGCTCAAGGAAGAAGAACGCGATGGCTGGATTATGGTAAAGCCATTACCTTTTCCATTGCATAATATCTAGTTTTTGGGAACAAAGCCGCAGATCGCCGGGGTCATTGGTGGCAATAATGGCGATACGATTACCCGCATATTGCTCAAACAAGCGATGAAACCATTCCACTGCTTTTACATCAAGGTTTGTAGAAGGTTCATCGAGCAGTAAAATGGGGGTATGGGTACAAATGGCGAGCGCGAGTTTGACCCGTTGTTTCATACCCGACGAAAAAAATCGAATCTCTTTTTGCCGCGCCTTGGGCAATTCCAATAAATCAATAAAGGTAGTTTTGTCCATATCGGGCAATAGCGGTTTCAATTGGATATGGAAATCTATGGCTTCTTCCAGCGTAAATTCTTCAATCAGTTCGATATACGGTGCGGTGTAGGACACATATTTATAGACATCATCGGGCAAAATAACGCCGTTTTGTGTAAATTGGATACGCCCTTTCGACAACGACAAATGTCCGGAAAGTACTTTCATCAACGTGGACTTACCCGAACCATTAGGGCCCAACAAGGCCGTTCGTTCCCCGGATTGGAAACTATGGGTCAATCCGCGGAATATCCAATCGAATCGAAAGCGTTTACCTGCATCTGTCAGCGTTATTTCCATATAAGTATCGTATTTTTGCGCCGCAAAGATGCTGTATTTTACGGATACTTTTATATTACACAAAATGAATAAAGCAATATTAGCCCTTTTTTGCTGCTTATTGGCTAGCGCAACACTGATGGCTCAGTCGGTGGCGGATCAAACCTTTAAGGTAGATGGCGTACACGAATTTCACTATGCCTTTGCCGAAGGCGATAAAGTGGATTTGATGATACAACTTATCGCAGGCCGTCGGTTGAAAACCGTAGAATTGATTGGTTTGCCCGCTAATACGTTGTTTCGGTCGTATGAATTGGATACGGCTTTGACCAAAAGCATTACCATCCCCCAAACGGGGGCTTATCTGTTGCGCATCACAGAACAGGGTTTTGGTAAAAAAATATGCCGTTTTACACTCCACCGCACACCCAGCAGCCCCGCAACTGCGCGGATGGACACTCGGATCAATTGGGATATTAAAACACAGAAGGGTTGGCAGGTACTGCACCGCGCCATACCAGCGGGTCTCAAAACCGATATACACTCAATGAGCGGACAAGTGACGGTGTCAGGAAACGGTATGGGACTGAAAAAAAACCGGACTTCTTATCGTTTTGATCTGCCAGCCAATACCGTCCGTTGGGCTTATCGTATTGGGGTGAGCCAATCGGTTCAAGATGCCCGAAAACGAGATGCTGACCAATTCAATGAACTGGTGCGCAAGGGTAGTGCCAAAATTATGGCGGTATCGCCCGAAACGGCTTTAGCGGCATTTGCGCTGGGCATGGCTGTCCAAATGACTACTTCCACGGGCGGTGAGGATATTGAATACGCCATTGTTGATCCCACCAATTTACAAAAATTTATGGATGGTGCCGATAAATACGACGCACATATTTGGCAAGGTTCGGTGAGTGTGGATGCACAACGCCGGTACGCACCGCTCGCGGGCAAGTATGCTTTTGCCCTAAAAAACAATAATTTGGTAGATGATGTAAATGTATCTATTGAAATTGAGGCGGTGACCGAAACGCCACTTTTTGAAGAAGAGACCTATCTTGCGCCCAATGAGTGATACGTATTTGACCATTCAGGCACCTGCCGAGGGCGAATTTAAAGACAGGGGCAGCCGTTTTTTGGCTTATACTTGGCCGGTGGCATCGGAGCAAGATATCCAACATTGCTTGGAACTATTGAGAAAAGAACATTTCAAGGCGCGACACCATTGTTATGCCTGGCGTTTGGGGCGCGATGGTAACCAGTTCAGGGCTAATGATGATGGCGAGCCTTCTGGTACCGCTGGCCGACCTATTCTTGCCCAAATAGACGCTGCACAACTGACCGATATACTGATTGTGGTGGTACGGTATTTTGGCGGAACGCTATTGGGTACTTCGGGGCTGATCCATGCCTACCGCGAGTCGGCGATTGAAGCACTCCGCGCTGCTACTGTCCGTGAAGTAATCTTGCATGATACGATCCGAATCCATACCGATTATGGCTTAATGCCGGATCTGGTACAGGCGATCCATCAATTGGGCATCAGTATCCAACAAGAACAATTTGACGATCGCGCTCATATTGATATTGCGATCAGACAACGCGATACGACCCAAAAACTACTGCAACTCAAGGCAAAAGTGTGGAAAGTAAGCACTGAAGAGGCGGAGACGATTGGCTGGCCTGCGGGGATTAGTTTGGAGGATACATAGGGCGATGCCCTATGTGGATATGTCGCCCGTTTGGGGCTATGGTTTCTACACATCTTTACATCAATTCAGTCTTTATGAAGTTTTGACACATTTATGCATACAGGACTTTATTGTAAGAATTTCGGTGCGCTGCACCTTTACACAGCAATTTCCCATGTGACATGCACCCTGTTGTTCAATGGGAGAACGGATGAAACGGATTAGAGCGGATTGTTTCAAAATAATCCGTTTAAATCCGTTAAATCCGTT
>JBEAVK010000112.1:0-5163 GCA_041160955.1 Bacteroidota bacterium | reverse complement strand
CCTTTCCCCAATTGGGCAGGATGGTTATTGATGACAGGTATTGTTTACCTCGCTGTTACTTGGTTGGTAGCGCAAATAAAACCCAGCCACAAGCCATATTGGCCCAAAAAAGAAGTACCCAAACAAGAACAACCCTACCTGCCCAAACAAGTACCAGATATACCTGTTCGGCAGGATACATTTACACCTTCGGGCGGTAGAATTAGGGATGCTAAATAATAAATCCAAGAATAATACATAATGGCTTTTATCAATAGAAATTTTGTTTTTATCCTCAGTTCCTTTATCGTGGCAGCCATGATGTGGTACTTTAGTGATATTGTTACCTATTTGCTGTTGGCGTGGGTACTTTCCTTATTAGGGCAACCTTTGATGCAGTTTTTTACCCAAAAGGTCAAAATTGGTAAACACAAAATGGGTAATACAAGCGCGGCATTGCTCACCATGGGTGTTTTTTATACCATAATAATTGGGTTATTGCTAATTTTTGTACCGACATTGGTGCATCAGGCCAATAATTTTGCCAATTTGGACTACCAAGCCATTGAGCAAAAACTGCAAGCACCGTTTGCTTATTTGGATACAGAGGCACATCGTTTTGGTATTTTGGCAGTGGGCGAATCGTTGTCCACCAAAACTCAGGAAATCCTATTGCAATGGTTCAAACCATCCTTGGTCAGCGATATTGTAGGCGCAGTTTTTTCCACAGCGGGTAATCTTGTGGTAGCACTTTCGGCTATTTCCTTTATTCTTTTCTTCTTTTTGGAGGAAAAAGGCTTGTTTGCCGAAATTATTCACTCCATTGTTCCTACCAATGCCGAGCCCAAAGTACTACAGGCCATGGACGAATCAAGTGACGCATTAACGAGTTATTTTAAGGGTTTAATCACCCAAATTGGCTCGTTTTCGTTGATGATTAGTGTTTTACTTTGGCTATTTGGTATTCCCAATGCCTTATTAATAGGTGTTGCAGGTGGTTTGTTAAATATCGTACCTTATGTAGGGCCTATTATCGGACTGGTATTTGGTTGCTTTATTACCTTATCATCGAGTTTGCACCTCGAAATTCAGGAGATTGGTTTTATGTTGCTCAAAGTAGCAGGCGTTTTTTTAACGGTGCAGGCGATTGATAACTTATTTTTGGCCACCCTCATTTTTTCCAAAAGCGTAAGAGCGCACCCATTAGAAATCTTTATAGTGACATTAATGGCTGCAAAAATAGGCGGTGTGGCTGGAATGGTATTGGGTATTCCAATTTATACCGTGGGGCGGGTTATTGCGCGCACATTTTTTAGCCGATTCAAATTGGTACAACGGTTGACGGATCATTTGGACGATAATCCCGCATAACCCCCCGCTTCCCCCACATTCCACGTATCACCATCAACACTACACAAATCCATTAATATCACATATCTTTGCGCCCGTTTTGCACCGGAGCAAAAGCGTATATTTAGAATCATAAATCATAAACAAACATGAAGGTTTTCAAGTTCGGTGGAGCCAGTGTAAGAGATGCTGCTGGAATTAAAAATGTTGCTACTATTTTGCAACGCTACAAAGACGAACAATTGGTCATTATCGTTTCTGCAATGGGCAAAAACACCAATGCCCTCGAAGCGGTGATCAATGCGCACGCCAAACAAACGGGCAATGCGCACGAACTGTATAACGAGGTAAAAGAAAGCCATTACGCCGTGATGCGCGACCTATTCGATGCCAACGACGAGGTATTTACAACCATCAACGACACCTTTGTAGAAGGCGAATGGGTACTGGACGAAGCCCCGAATGAAGATTACGATTATATGTACGACCAATTGGTCTGTATGGGTGAATTGGTTTCCACGCGTATCCTCAGCGCATATTTCAATAAAGCAGGCCTCGCCACACAATGGCTGGATGCCCGCGATGTGGTGATTACCGACAATACCTACCGCGAAGGTTGGGTAATTTGGGACAAAACCAGAACAAATATTCAAAAAGTAGTACCACAGATGTTGGCCGCAGGTGGTTTTGTACTCACGCAAGGCTTTATCGGTAGCACCACCGAAAATTTCACCACGACATTGGGCCGCGAAGGATCCGATTATTCCGCTGCTATATTTGCCCATTGCATGGATGCCGAAAGTATGACCATCTGGAAAGACGTGCCTGGCGTACTCAATGCCGATCCGCGTTTATTCGAAAATGTGATCAAATTGGATCGTCTTTCGTACAAAGAAGCGATCGAAATGACCTATTATGGTGCTACGGTAATCCATCCTAAAACGATCAAACCGCTACAAAACAAAAGCATTCCGCTGTATGTAAAATCGTTTATCAACCCCGATGGCGAAGGCACCGAAATCAGCAGCGATACCGAAGATACTTATCCGCCTATTATAGTTGTAGAAAAAAACCAAGCATTACTGCACATCAGTACGCTCGATTATTCTTTTGTGGCCGAACACCACATGGCGCGTTTGTTTGATAAATTGGCGACACAGCGTATTTTTGTCAATTCTATGCAAAATACCGCCATTAGTTTTACGATTTGCGTACCAAATGTAGCCGATCGGATCGAAAAATTCTGCAAAGAAGTATCCGATGAATTTAAAATTAAAAAGGAATCTGAATTGGAGTTGATTACCATCCGACACTATAACCAGGATACAATAGACAATCTGAAAAAAGGGAAAATTGTCCTTTTTGAAGAACGTATCCGAAATACGATGCAAATGGTGGTGCGTAATTTGCCACCGATTGAGCGTAGGGAAGTTGATTTAATTGGTTCAAAAGGATTGTAAACTTATGGACAGCAAAACACCCAATCTGCTCATCATTATCGGCGCAGCCACCCTTGTTTTATCCATGGTATTGCGCAATACGCTATTATCCGAGGCCAAAAACTATACTATTCCCGTGGATTTATTGGGGTACGCCTTGTTTACGGTGGGTTGTTATCGCAAATTGCAGGCACTGAAATAGATTTTTGCATTTCGGTCACCCAAATTTCGATAAGCAGATCAAGCAAACCGCATCGCCACTACATCATCCTTTACTTTTACAAAAAAAGCACGCCTTATCATATCAGATGTTACGTTCATGGCCTCGGAGTGCTTGCGGACATTGAGGAACCAAGCCTCGGTATGATCTCCCACCGCCTCGTTGTTAAAATATACAAAATTAGGATTTTCTAACGTAGCAAATACGTGATTACCTTGTTCTGTAATGGCCAACACCGTGTTGTTGCCATAGATAGAAGTATTGGAACGTATTTCGTGTAACGGGAATCCCCTTTGGTCAACGGTACTTGCCATCTTGAAAACATAGTCCTGTAACAGAAGTACTTCTTTGCGGATATTTTCGCTCACCGAGGATGCAGCAATATATTGGTCGCGTTCTACTTTAAGGATAACCTGTATGATTATTTTAAACATATCGGGCGACCAAAACTCGGTTCTCGGAATGGTTTGGTAGGTACGGAGGAGGTCTTTTGCAATATGCAATGCTTGTTGTATTTCCGGTTTTTCGAGCCATTTTTGGTCGAAAGGTTCTTTTTCGGGGTTTGTATTGCCCCAAACTGCATAATCCCAATAATAAAACTTAAAAGCGGTGAGCAGCGGAAATTCAAAAAAATAAAAGAGCGGAATATCATTGGAGAAAAAGCAAATACGCGATATTTTGGCTTGTGACAATTGCCTGAGATACCCCTGTAACCCCTGCATAAATTCCAATGCGCCACTTGGCTTTTTAGTGGCGGCTGAAAATTGCATCGAAATAGTACCGTTTTCCGCCTTTGGGAATAAATCGTTCCAATGGACTTGATAACGGCTCATCAGCCGCAGCACATCATCGGCGGTCATGGCCGTAGAGCCGTTGTAATGGTTATAGGCAGTTGATTTTTTAAGACCCGTCCATTCCATATATTCTAACAGCCATTTTTTGCCGAGTGGGTGTTTTTTCTCGATGAGGGCGAATACTTGTCTTTGAAGTTTTGTTGTAGTTTCGAGCATATTTGAGAATTATATACGGATTATTAACGGGATAAAAGTCCTATTTTTGAGTATAATGCTTCGTGGATGGAACACAAAAGTTAAGGGTACAAAAGTAACTTATTTTTTACGCCTATTTTTGAATTTATATTTTATTAACAAAAGGATAATGAAAATAGGTGTGTAATCTACCTCCATTAACAAATTTTCCAAGATGCTTGGAAATTTTTATGACAACTTTCCAAGATACTTGGAAAAAAATGCTTGGTTTTCGGAAAATTTCACTATTATCTTTGTGGCGGGATTTGTAACTACACAGTTCAGTACTCATTTGTTTCTTATCCTTGAATAAAATTTATCATCCATTTTTAAAAAATACACAACACCATGAAAAAAACATCACTTTACTTCACCTTTGTACTGACACTCATAAGTACGATATGTATTTTATCCTGCCGCCCTGAGCCTGATCCCGAACCTGATCCAAACTACTGTCAGACCGAACTACCCTGTCCCACAGAAACAGGAAAAAATACCTTTGGATGCTATATTAATGGAGCAGCATGGGTGGCAGATATTGCGCCGAATATTTTGGACCCAACAGCACATAAAATTCAGGCTAATTTTGATGAGATAGGCCATGGAACTGATAATCGCAGCTACTTATTTCTAAGTGTTAAAAGAATAAATGATACTACCAATGGCTTTATTAATTTGCACATAGAACCTGTAACAAAAATTGGCGAAATTAATAATGCAAATGCAGAAAAGGTATATGGGTCATCTATTATTCTAAAGAAAGATAAGGGGAATATTGTGGGCACTTTATGGTTTGACCTAGACACGTTATTTGATTATAAGTTCGAAATAATGCACTTAGATACCGTTAAAAACATTGTTGCTGGAAGGTTTTCTTTTACTGGTACTACATCATCAAAAGATACGATAAAAGTAACAGAGGGGCGTTTCGACGTGATTTACGACCAATACTGATCAAAATTTTATCATTTTTAATATTTATTCATTTTAGGTATCTGTTCATACCTGAACAGTACTATTTTTTCATTTTTTAACTTTTTAACTCGCTCTTTTTACAATGAGACGTTACATTCTTTTTGCCATGCTATTAGCGTGGCTTGGCGGAGCCTTGTCTGCCCAAAACATAAACCGTACTTTCCAATTGGAT
>JBEAVK010000085.1:0-4344 GCA_041160955.1 Bacteroidota bacterium | reverse complement strand
GCTGGTATTGCAAAAACAACTGTTGCTAAATCAGATTATGTATGCCCTACAACTTTGTTATAAAATAAAGGTAAAAACTTAGCCCAACGGTTTCGAGTCAAAAAAGTAGGTAATTTTTGGTCGAAATGGGAGTGGGCTAAGTTTTTACAAACAATGATTATTTAGTCCCAAATACTTAATTACAGGTCAGTATGCCCTAAATATGGCTTATCTTCGTTGTAGAACGTCCATCCCAGTTCGTCAATAAGCAACTTTTTTTCGTCTTCGGTCACTCGAATATAGGTCAAATTAGTTCCGACCCACTCATCATTAGGACCAAAACAGTAGTAAAACTGATCATTTGATACTTTTTTCATTTCCTCATTTACCAGTCTGATAATGCTTTCGTCAAAACCATAGTCCAGGTATTCGAGTTCGATGGCGGTCGTTTGTCCATTTAAAATAAAACGTACTGTAATCGGCCCTTCTTCGGAACTCCAAATTTCCTCCATGTCCGATGGTAACAAATGACCATTAGATGCTTTAGAAAAGTCCTGCAATAATAATACATAGGCATTGCAGCCAATAATAACGTCAGGATCTACCTGTAGGCATTTATCGCTATCTTGTTGTATGATTGAATATATATCTGTCCTTCTTTCTGGAATTAGATATGCATCGCCAAAGTGCTCTTGTAAATGCTCTTTTTGTTGTTCGTAGAGCGTATCAAGTTGTTGACGGTCAGTGTCGGTTTGAATACGAAATTTTTTATAGAACTCTTCCTTGCTAAATTGCTTTGCGTATGCTTCCTTTTGCACATCGTACAACGCATCGAGCAATTGAATATCTGTAAGGGTTTCGTATTTTTTAAAAAACCCAGCCTGTCTAATTATGGAAATATCTTTAGTCATATTAATGATTATTTAGTCCCAAAATGCCTCGGTGACATCTACTTGCAAATTAGCAATAATTGGAGTGGTCACCACGTCACCTTCTACTTTGGATGGCAGACCGATAAAAAAGCCTTGCTCGTTGTAAAAAATGGCACATAATATTTAAATCAACCCGCCTTCATAATCTCATGTACCCGAATAGAAGTGTCCAAAAACAAAATTTTAGGATTGGCATTTCTTTCAATATAGTAGGCATTATCGTTGAGGATCTCTACGATATTGCCTATTTTTTCGATATTTAACACCTTCGACATGTTTTGGGCGGTCGTCAACTCATTGGTGGGCAAACGCAATTGGGTTTGGCCGGTTGCCACCAGGCTCATCAGTTCACGGAGGAAATGTAGGCTGTATTGGATAAACTGCTTTTGGTTTTCGCGTCCCATTTTTGCAAATTGCTCCGTCCAAGATACCATTTCAGGGCCATGCCCGCGCCAGCATTTGCGCAACCAATCGAGCAGAAAAGCGGAATCGTCGTTGGCTTCGTTATCGGCCAATTGAAGGGCTTGCCGCAGGTCGCCATCGGCCAGAAAAGCGATATTTCGGGCGCGGTCGGTGGGCATATTGCGTCTTTCGACCAATCCTGCGATAATTTCCTCGTCCGATAAAGCATCCAATTTGACAATTTGACAACGCGAAAGCACTGTGGGCAAAATATCTTCGGTGTTTTCGGCGATGAGAATAAATTGCGTTTGCTCCGGTGGTTCTTCAATCAGTTTGAGCAAGCGGTTGCCCTCTTTCCCTAGAAATTCGGGTCTCCACATCAATAATATCTTGTATTTGCCTTCAAAAATCCGCATACTGAGTTTTTTGATAATGGCATTACATTCTTCTTTGTTGATATTGCCCTGCTTGTTTTCCGCGCCAATGAGTTGCAGCCACATATTCACGTCCATAAAGGGATTTTCGGTGATGGCAGCGCGCCATTGCTTGATAAAATCGGTACTCACGGCATTGGTACCAATGGTGGGATACGAAAAATGAATATCGGGGTGTACATGCTGCACCGATTTCCGACAAGCATTGCACGTGCCACAAGGGCCTTGCGCGCCCGCTTGCTCGCACATGAGGAAACGCGCTAGCCACAAGCCCAGTTCGAGGCTGCCCGCCCCGGTATTACCCAGCAATAGCAAGGCATGCGGAACACGACCTTCGTCGGAAAGGCGTTGTAAAAATGCTTTTGTTTGTTGTTGTGCCAATGGTATTACTGGTTTAATATTTGAATTGGTGCGTCGTCGTCCATGGCTAAAAAGGCCATCATCGCCATACCCGTTTCCAATGCCGCTTCATCAATATCAAAACTGGGTGTATGAACGGGCGATACAAATCCTTTTTGTTCATTCCGCGTTCCTAACCGATAGAAACATCCTGGAATTTTGTGGGTATAAAAAGCAAAATCTTCGCTGGTCATGCGGAGTGGCAGTTCCACAACGCGATCGGAACCGAGGAGTTCAATAGCGCGGGCTTTGGCTCGAGCAGTGAGTGGTGCATCGTTGTACAGCACTGGATAGCCGTGCGCAATCTCAAATGTGCAACTACCACCCATACCTTCGGCGATATGCTCCGCCATTTTTTTCATTTTTTCGTGTGCCTCGGCACGCCATTGTTCGTCCATGGCGCGGAAAGTGCCTTCTATTTTTACTTCCGAAGGGATGATATTGGTGGCACCGCCGGTGGAATTTATTTTACCCAAAGTAAGTACTGTGGGCAAAAACGGATTGGCATTGCGGCTCACTACTTGCTGCAAGGCCGTAATAATATGCGCCGCAATCACAATCGGATCTACGGTGGTGTGTGGCATAGCACCATGCCCCCCTTTGCCCGTTACTGTGATGTATAATTCATCAGAAGAGGCCATATAAATACCAGAACGGAAACCTACTTTGCCCGCTTCCAACACTGGATACACGTGTTGTCCAATAATGCTCGTGGGAGCGGGCCGCTCTAATGCGCCTGCTTTAATCATCAAACTGGCACCGCCGGGTACTTTTTCTTCGCCGGGTTGGAACAAGCATTTTACGGTGCCTTGCCATTGGTCGCGCAGGTGGTGCAGGATACGAATGGCACCGAGTAGCGCTGCTGTGTGCACATCGTGTCCGCAGGCGTGCATCACACCTGTATGACGGCTTTTGTAAGGTACGTCATTGGTTTCAGTAATGGGCAATGCGTCCATATCGGCGCGGAGTGCGCGGATGGAACTGTCGGGATTTTGGCCCTTTACTAAGGCGACAATACCTGTTCCTGCCACGCCACGTTGGTACGTTACGCCTATTTTATCCAATTCTGTGGCGACAAAAGCACTGGTTTGTTCTTCCTCAAACGACAGTTCGGGGTACTGGTGCAAATGCCTTCTGATAGCGATGACCTCCGGGAGGTATTGAGTGGCGAGTTGGAGAACGGTGTGGCGCATGGCGTGGGCAAAGGTAAGTAATTGTGTCCAAGTACTTAATTAATAAATGACTTCATCCTTCAAATACCTGCCCACGTAATCGGATATACCTTCTTCCAAATCATAAAACGGCTCGATAAACCCAGTATTTCGCACTTTTTTCATATTGGCTTCGGTAAAGTACTGGTACGTATCGCGGATATCAACGGGCGTATCCACAAAAGAAATATTGGGTTGCAGTCCGAGTGCTTTGAACGTACCACAAGCGAGGTCGTAGAACGTCCGGGCTTTTCCTGTACCTAGGTTATAAATCGCATTTTTGGGTTTTCGCTCTAGGAAGTGCAACAAAACGGCACAAACATCCTTGACATAGATAAAATCGCGGCTTTGCTCGCCGTCTTTATAATCGGGGCGGTGCGATTTGAATAATTTCATGGCACCGGTGGCTTTTATTTGTCGGGCGGTATGAAAAATGACCGAAGCCATTCGGCCTTTGTGATATTCGTTGGGGCCGTACACATTAAAAAATTTGAATCCAGCCCATTGCGGTGGTGCGGTTGCTGGCGTGGTTTGGAGTACCCATTCATCGAAGTCCTGCTTGCTTTGTCCATAAGGGTTGAGCGGTTTCAGGCTGGGGATAATGCCATGGTCGTCGTCGTAACCCAATTCCCCCAAGCCATAAGTGGCTGCGCTGCTGGCATAGAGTAAAGGGATTTGGAAACCCGAGCAAAGCATCCAAAGTGCACGCGAATATTCGAGGTTGAGTTCGGTAAAAATAGGAACACTTTGTTCGGTGGTATCGGTTCGTGCGCCGAGGTGGATAACTGCTTCTACATCGCCGTGGTTACGTTCGAGCCAACGGTGAAAATTGAGGCGGTGTACCTGTCCCCAAAGTCTTTTTTGGTCGAGGTTGCGCGCCTTTTCTGGATGGGAGAAGTCGTCCACCGCAAGAATATCGGTATAGCCCGCTTCATGGAGGCTTTGAATCATGCAAGAGCCGATAAATCCGGCTGCTCCTGTTACGAC
>JBEAVK010000054.1:0-25216 GCA_041160955.1 Bacteroidota bacterium | reverse complement strand
GGAGGTTATCTCATCATTGAATCAAAGTTAAAATGGAAGATACAAATTCCATTGAAGCAGACGACATAACGAAAATTATTATTATTAATATTTATGAAAAATTTATTTACCCATTTTTCGCTTCTGACATTGATCGGTTTCAGCCTTGCTTTGTTAGCAGGGCTTTTATTATGGCTAATACCTACACCTGCATCCTGTTTGGTTGTACATCCTTTACAGTTGATAGTATTCCTGCCTGTATTGGCAGGTTTTTCTTTCTTACTTTACCGATTTTTGCGGGTGTTTCTGCTGCCGTTGCGGAGGGTATATTCAACTGAATCAACAGATAATCATCCTAAACTCTTCCCTTATAGTTTAATATTTGTAGGGATGATGTTGTTTCAAGGAACTGTACAGGCGCAAGTGTCTGGTACGGTTTTTCGTGATTTCAATGCAAACGGGATCCGGACTGCGACCAACCCAATTGAGCCTTTTTTGGCAGGAATTACCGTAAAAGCGTACGATGCAAGTGGAGCCGAAGTCGGCTCTACGACCTCCTCCGGTACAGGTGCTTATTCATTTACCGGTCTCACTTTGCCACTCCGAATAGAGTTTTCAGGATATGCTACGGGTGATTTTTCTGGCCCGAACGGAACAGGAAGTCTCACGAGCGTGCAATTTCATACAATTGCATCAACAACAGCTAATTTTGGCGTCAACTACCCTTCGGATTATTGCCATACCACGAATCCCAGTATGGTGACTTCATTATTTGTATCAGGTGATCCGCTTAGTGGTGGCACAAGTGGCACAGGTGATGTACTCGTCCGTTTTGGATATACGAACAGTGGAGTTGGGATAAATTCATTAGCGGGCTTTGGTGTCGCGCAAACGGCCTCTTCTCCTACCGTTGATGCAGAGGGGCTTCAAATAGGATCTACCTGGGGGATAGCCTATCAAAAGTCAACAAAAACTGTATTCAATTCTGCTTTTATTAAAAGACATGTAGGGCTTGGGCCATTAGGAGAAGGTGGTATTTATAGCATCAATTACAGTAGTGGTTCACCTGTTGTGAGCCAGTGGTTAGATGTTGCAACAATTGGGATGAATGTTGGAACCGTAGGAACTGGTGCTACTTTTGCTGATCGTCGCGCAAGCCGAAACCTAAACGCTGCGAGTAACTTGCTTTCCGGTACGGCGGATACGGATGCTTTTTTTAAAGTGGGTAGAGCAGGTATTGGCGATATTGATATTTCAGAAGACGAAAAAACCTTGTGGGTAGTTAACCTATTCGACCGAACTTTGAATGGTATTCTTATTGATTCAGATGGCAATCCGGCTACTGCTCCGACAAATGCCGATTTAACGACGTTTGCTATTCCTAATCCATGCGGTACTGGAACACAACGCCCTTTTGCATTGAAGGTTTATCGGGGAGAAGTTTATATTGGATTGGTCTGCGAAACATCTTTGGAGGCCTACATCTATCGTTTTAACGGTACTGCTTTTACGCAAGTACTTGTAAATGGGGCCGCATCAATACCGCTAAACTACATAAGAGGCCAGATTTCCGCTACTGGTACGTGCTATACCGCTTCGGGCTCGGCTTCGGGAAATAATGGCTGGTTTGTCTGGTCAGATGCCACCCCTCCAGCGCAATGCCACAATCCATCTGCGGCTAATAAATTGTATGTACATCCTGAACCGTTACTGAGTGACATTGAATTTGACGTTGATGGTTCAATCATTCTCGGAATTATCGACCGGTCAGGTCACATGTATGGGGCAGAAAACCTACAGTTTGATGGTTCGGATTTTGAGAGTGTACACGCTGGTGGTGATGTGTTACGCGTCTGTAATGTAGGTGGTAGTTTATTCATGCAGGGTTCGCCCGGTGGTTGTGCGAATAATTCCAGCAATAACTCCGGCCCTAATGGTGGAGAATTTTATCATCAAGATTACTTGACATGTGCATTCTTTTGTCCGCCAAGATCAGGAGAAGTGGGATTGCATACAGAAACTACTTCCGGAGGTATGGCATTATTGCCTGGTTCTGGGACAATAGCGGTGGCATCTTACGATCCTTTCGGAACCACAGAGGTATCGGGTGGCGTAAATTGGTACAACAATACAACTGGACTTGCACGAAGTCCGGGGTACCTCATCTACTTTGGCCAGAATAATGATTTTGTTACTCCGGGTGGTTTCTTTGGTAAAGCCAATGGTATTGGCGATCTCGAACTTTTATGCGATGCGGCTCCGATTGAAATTGGCAACCGCATTTGGAATGATAGGGATCGCGACGGCATTCAGGATGCGAATGAGGCGGTCATTGCAAACGTTTCCCTTGAAATATTTGCCGACTTTAATAACGATGGCACACCGGATGGTGCAGCGTTGGGTACAGCCACCACCAATCCTACAGGTAACTGGTACTTCAACGCGGCAAATATCGTAGATGGGGATCCCTCCGTCGCTGGTAACCAGGCGGGGCCACAACCCAATAAAAATTACCTGGTTCGGATCGCTGCTGCTGATTGGACTGGCGGCGCAGGTGCCGGTGATTTGGCCAATTTTTACCTGACCGATTCCAACATCGGAGGCACAGGTCAGCCGGATGTGCGCGACAACGATGCGAGCATTGTGAATAACATACCAACCATTCCTGTAAGTACAGGGGCACGGGGCGAAAACAACCATACTTTTGATATGGGTTTCTTTAATTGTACACCCAATGCCGGTACAGATGGTGCAACGACGATTTGTGACAATTCAGTTACAGTGATAGATCTTTTCAGCTTGATCACTGGAGAAGTTACCGGAGGCACTTGGACACGCCTGACGGGAACTGGCGGCACCTTCAATGCCGGAGCAGGTACTTTTACACCTGCCGCTGGTGCGACTACTTCTACTTTTCAATATGAGGTGACCAACGCTGCGCCTTGTATCAATGACCAGTCCGTTGCGACGGTAAATATTGTGGCACAAGTGAATGCAGGTGTTGGTGGCAGTCTGCCAGTATGCGGCAATACTGGCGGAACAATTGACCTCTTTAGTGTGATCACAGGCGAACAAACAGGTGGAACTTGGACGCGCACCACTGGTACCGGCGGTACGTTTACCGCAGCAGCAGGTACTTTCCTACCTCCTGCCACGGCTGGTACACATACCTTTACCTATACAAGAACAGGCACAACACCTTGTCCAAATGACGCAGCCGTGGCGACCATAGTGGTAACAGCTCCAGTAACTGGTGGTGCAGATGTCAGTACAACAGTTTGTATCAATTCAGCAACAGCCGTTAACTTAGCCACTTTGTTAACTGGTGAAACGGCTGGCGGAACCTGGTCGAGGGCAACTGGAACCGGCGGTACTTATACAGCAGGTGCCAGCACTTTTATCCCAACAGGTGCAACAACATCTACCTTTCATTATATTATATTGGGTACGGCTCCGTGTCCGAATGACACAGGTGTCGTTACGGTAGTGGTACAGCCATTGCCAGTTCCGGGAACTGCTGGTAGCACAACTGTTTGTAGCAATAATTCGACTCCGATTGACTTGTTTAGCCTCATTACAGGCGAGCAGGCGGGTGGCACCTGGACAAGAACGACTGGGGCAGGTGGTACATTCGTGGCAGCAACCGGAACCTTTACTCCTGCTGCCGGAGCCACCAATTCAACCTTTACTTATACGGTAACGGGTGCACCTTGCGCGAATGCAACAGCTATCGCTACTGTAAATATAACAGCAACGCCTACTGGTGGTGTAGATGCGAGTACAACAGTTTGTATCAATTCTGCGACGGCGATCAATTTAGCTACTTTGCTAACTGGAGAAACGGCTGGCGGCGTCTGGTCACGCACCAGCGGCACGGGTGGTACATATACTGCTGGAGCGTCCACATTTACACCAACAGGAGCCACCACTTCTACCTTTATCTATGTCGTGACGGGTACAGGAGGATGTTTGAATGATACGGGTACGGTCACGGTCAATGTAGTGCCACTACCAGTGGCAGGCTCTGCTGGCAGCGTCACGGTTTGCGGCAATTCAGGTGCGACGATTGACTTGTTCAGCATCATTACCGGAGAACCCTCCGGCGGCGTCTGGACACGCGGTACGGGTACAACGGGTACTTTTGATGGCGCAGCGGGTACATTTATTCCACCAACAACTGCCGGAACTTTTACATTCAATTATACAGTAACCGCAACACCATGTGCCGCATCTACTGCTACTGCAACTGTTATTGTTGTTGCGGCTCCCAATGCAGGTACAGACGGTGCAACAACCATTTGTAATACTTCAGTTGCGGCAGTTACACTCGCTAATTTTATTACTGGTGAGCAAGCCGGAGGTACTTGGGTGCGCACAACTGGCACAGGAGGCACATTCGTGTCAGCAACAGGCGTGTTTACGCCCGCTGCCGGGGCAACAACTTCTACATTTACCTATACCGTAAACGGAACTGCTCCTTGTGCAAATGATGAATCGGTCGTTACCGTGAATATTGTGCCTGCTCCGGTAGCAGGCACCAGCAGCACCTTAGCCGTTTGTGAAGCATCAACGGCAGATATAGATTTGAGTACCATCATCACAGGAGAACAAAGCGGTGGTGTTTGGGTACGTACTACGGGTACAGGCGGTACATTCGTAGCTGCTACCGGTATGTTTACCCCGGCAGTCGGCGCAACCAACTCTAATTTTACCTATACACTTATAGCTACGGGTTGTGCTACCAGCACGTCAACTGCAACGGTCACTATTTCTGCTTCTGCGGATGCGGGTACGGATGGCAGTGTAACTGTCTGTAGCACAACCGCTCAGACGCTCATTTTGGCCAATTATATTATAGGCGAACAAACAGGAGGAACCTGGGCGCGTACAGGAGGAACCGGAGGTACATTCACAGCGGGTACAGGCACTTTTGTCACAGCACCTACTGCTACTACCTCCACCTTTACCTATACGCGCAGCAATGGTGTGGCACCTTGCCCGATAACAGACGTTTCTACGGTAACTGTGAATTTTTGCGCGCAGACTCCTTGTCAAACGGGTAATACAGGTGGTGTGGTGTGGCAAGACTATGACAATGACGGTGTTCAGGATGCCTCCGAGCCACAGGGTGTAGGTGGAGTAACTGTTCGCGCTTATGATTGTAATGGAAACCTGATTGGAACTACTACGACAGATGTGTTAGGGCAATTTACATTTGGTGTACTCAGCCCAGCACCCACTACTGGTGCTCCAGTGCGTATTGAGTTTTCAGGTCTTCCATCTCCATACGTACCTACGTCAAATGGTACTGATGGACGTACGGACGTGCAGTTCATTACTGCACCGGAGTGTAATGTCGATTATGGCGTAGTTGCACCAGCCGATTATTGTCAGGCTAATCCCAATCTGATAACACCAGTCCATTACAACGGAGAATTGACAACAGCCAATAGCATGTTGCGTTTTGCTTATACCTCACCAGGTACAATAACAGGTGTTTCGACGACGAACCAAACTGGTACTACTTGGGGCGTTACCTATAAACGCAGTACGAATCAGTTATTTACATCTGCATTTTTAAAACGCCACAGTGCCATGGGTAATGGTGGCCCGGGTGCTATATATGTCATTAATCCAAATGCTGCAGCGAATGGCAGTTTGTTTTTTGATTTAAATACCGTAGAGAGCACAGGTGCTGTTCCAACAAATGCGACGCGTGGTTTAGTTACAGCCAGTGCTGGTTTACCCAATACCGATGCGCTGGCATTTCCGCTAGTAGGTAAAGTGAGTTTGGGCGATGTTGATATTTCTGACGATGAACAATATTTATACACGATCAATCTAGCAAACCAAAAACTGTACCGAATACCAACAGTTAGCCCTACGGCAGGGGCAGTAACCAGTTGGGCTATTCCAAATCCAGGTTGTTTGGGAGGTATATGGCGGCCATTTGCGCTAAAATTCTACCGGAATAAAGTATATGTCGGCGGTATTTGTGACGCATCTTCTTCACAAACAAGAAGTGATTTACGTGCTTATGTTTATGAATTTGATCCAGTAAGTGGCACGTTTACAACAGAATTGAATTTTGCGCTGGATTTTGATAGGGGCAATGCTTCCCCATTTGCCTGTACGTCCGCTGGTTTGATTGATAAGGCAACACACTGGAATCCATGGACAGATGTACACACGGTGTTTAACGACTGTGGTATTCATGATGTATATCCACAGCCGATGTTGTCGGATATTGAATTTGACATTGATGGTTCTATGATTATGGGCTTCTTTGATCGGTGGGGACATCAAACTGGCGAGGCCAATAACTACCCCAACGGCGTATTTGGTGAGCAGGGTGTTACTGGTGGCGATGTAATGAGGGCGTATAATAACAGCGGTGTATTTGAACTAGAAAATAACGGTGTAGTAGGGCCATTGGCGGTATCGGCAACATCCAATCCGTACAATACCACCAGCACTTACGCACCGAATGGTCAAGGGCTGGGCGGTAAAGAGTTCTATTATGCTGATACTTGGGTTTCCACCCACGACGAGCGCAGCGCGGGAGGTTTGGCTATGAAACCTGGTTCTGGAGAAGTGGTCATGACTGCAATGGATCCAGCATTTGGTATTTACTCGCAGGGGGCTATTTGGATGAACAATACCACTGGTTTACAAAATACAGCCTTTACGGCTTATTCTGGCGGTATTGCAACTTTTGGTAAAGGCTACGGTATTGGTGATATTGAACTATTATGCGATGCACTGCCTATCGAAATTGGTAACTATGTATGGATAGATACAGATGGCGATGGTGTACAAGATCCATGTGAATTACCTTTGGTTGGTGTGCGCGTAGAATTGTATAAAAAAGACGGTACGCTCATTGGCCAAACCACAACGGGTGCGAATGGCGAGTATTATTTTAATAACACCAACGTAGATACGATACCTGCTTATGGTACAGGTGGCTTCACGGGTATGTCGCCCAATACGCAATACTTGATTGTAATTGGCAGAAATATGAGTCAGTTTAATACCACCACCAATTATTTGACCATTGGTGCGAACATCTATGCCTTAACGGCTTCCAATACCGGAGCAGGCGCGGGTGCAGATCAAAACGATAATGATGGCACCTTACTTTCTGGTTTCACAGGCGGTGGTGCGGTATTGAATGGATTTCCGGGTTATTGTGTTACTACACCAGCAGTAGGGAGTAACCACACCTATGATTTTGGATTTAAATTACCTTGCAACATCAGCAGTGTAGCAGCTACACCGGACGCTTGTGTACCTGCAACTAACCAATATACCCTAACAGGTGCGGTCACATTCACCAATGCACCCACAACGGGCACTTTGACGGTTCAAATCACAGGTGGCGGCTCACAGGTGTTCAATGCGCCATTCACCAGCCCAACGAATTATTCGATTGCAGGACAGACATCAGATGGCGCTTCGCATACAGTGACAGCGACTTTCAGTGCAGATAATGCCTGTACCAATACCGTCAATTACATGGCACCTGCAAACTGCACACCTTGTGCCATTAGCAACGTAACCGCTACGCCAAGTACTTGTGTACCCGCGACGAACCAATACACAGTAACGGGTGCGGTAACATTCACCAATGCACCCACAACCGGCACTTTGACAGTTCAAATCACAGGTGGCGGTTCACAGGTGTTCAATGCGCCATTTACTAGCCCTGCGAATTACTCGATTGCAGGTCAAACATCAGATGGTGCTTCACATACAGTGACGGCAACCTTCAGCGCGGATACCAATTGTACGGAAGTGCGTATGTATAATGCACCACCTGCTTGCTCTGGTTGTCCGACTGGGAATTGCAAAACCACCACTTTTGTCAAAAACTAAAACTGACTTTTTAATATAAAACTGCGCTTATACCAACTCATTGAGTGCTGTTTGCAATACTTAATCTATGAAAAAGGTAAATAAAAAAGAAATAGGTCAAAGGCAATGGAATGTTATGGACACATGCAGTTCCTTGACTTGGGCAAGTATATGTTTCTGCTTGTTCTTTCATGCTAATGTAACAGGGCAGTCCATCAGTGGAACCGTCTTTTTTGATGGCAATAATAACGGGATAAAAGATGGCACAGAAACTGGCTTTCCCGGGATAGAGGTGCGTGCTTATGATGTAAGTGGTGCTTTTGTGGGATCTGACATAAGCCAAGCAAGTGCACCGATAGGGGCTTATTCTATCACAGGATTAATGTCGGCGGCAAAGTATCGGATCGAATTTCTGCTTCCTCAAGGGCACTCTGCTGCTAGGTTGTCGAATGGCGGTGTTGGATCTACGGTACAATTTTTTACAGCAGGTGCTAGTAATGCCGATCTAGGTGTTTATGTTCCTAGCCAAATTAGCTATACCAATAACCCAAGAATTGTAGCGGGTTGTGGTTTGGATCCCAATAATGTAGGCATGAACACGTCCGTTCCTTCATGGTTATACGATGCTAAGGTGCTTTATACACCATCGGGCACTGCTACGCCTGGGGCTAAGGTTTCTGATATGCTTTCCACGCAAGTAGGTATTCCGATGGGATTTGGCAGCCATGAATCAAAGTATCTATTATATATGTCATCTGTTGCATCCGATTTCTCCCCTTCTTTCCCCAATGCACCGGATGGTATTGGTGCTATTTATGTGGCGGATTATACCGGTTTGGCTTTTCAAAGTTATAAGTTATTGGTCGATGTAGTGGGGGATTTGGGTTTGTCTTTAACGAATTCTAACCCAATTCGATCGGGTGTACTCAATCAGTTTGCTGAATATGGTTTAGGAGGATTAGATCTTTCAGAAGATAAAACAAAATTATTTGTATTGAACATGGGCAACGGTAAGTTGATCCAGATTGATATTAGTGGTGTGGTGTATGCGTCATTACCGGCAACCAAGCCAACTGTTGCAACAGAATTAGTCATTCCTAGTTCGGTATTAACATGTACTAATGGAACTTTTCGTCCTACCTACGTAAAACAATATGGTGGTTTGATCTATGTTGGAGGGGTTTGTGATGCTACCAATGGTACGAGTGCTGATTTGAAGGCCGAAATAATCTCTTATAATCCCTCAAACGGGACATGGGCATCGGTAATGTCATTACCACTTGATTTTTCCGTAGGCAAAACGGCCATTAGTAATAGTGGAAGTGTTAAACCTCAAGTCGCTTGGGATGATTTTCCTGCCTCACCAGATGAATCGCGCATTCAACCTTATATTTCAGGACTCGACTTTGATGAAACAGGTTCTTTGATTATAGGTTTCAGCGACCGACAAAATGTACTTGCTGACTATGTTGTTGTCAGTCAAGGTAGTGCAAATGCTGGTTATATGATTCGTACTTGGAAGGGCGAAAATGGTGCTTTTACTAGAGAATCCAATGCTGTAAGTGGTTTATATACCAGTACTGCGCGGCTCGAACCTAATGGAAATGTTAGTCAAGGTGTACCAAGTAACTCGCTCGGACTCGCTTATGGCCCGGGTGATAAATTCTTTTACGAGCAGGGATTAAATTTCGCCTTTGGGCATCATAATAACCTATTTTCAAGTGGCTTGGTTATTATACCTGGCAAAGATGAAATCATAGCAGGTTTTACAGATCCATTGGATTACAGTACCGTTGGGGTAAGGTATTTTGACACCAAAACTGGTCGTACAAATGGAGGTATTCACCTAGCTCCGGGCAAGCGTAACCTAATAACAGGTGTTGGTCGAGTATCTGCTCCCGCAACTTTAGAAATTGGTAACAGGGTTTGGTTGGATAGCGACAGTGATGGTATTCAGGATGCGGACGAAAACGGTATTTCAGGAGTAATAGTTGAATTATTACAGGGGGCTAATGTAATTGCTACGGCCACTACCGATAATGATGGAAATTATGTTTTTTCTAATGATCCATCTCCCACATCTACACCTAGTCAGCAATATAATATTGCCGGGTTGGTATCTAATAGTAGTTATACCATACGTGTCCCAAATGTAACTGGGGGCAGTAAGCAGTCCGCATTGTTAACTAATGTATTGACTACTCCTAACCAAACCAGCAATACACAGGATCAACGGGATTCTGATGCTGCTCAAGTAGGCAATAATGGTCAATTCACTGTTACAGCCGGCTTATGGGGGAATAATCTCCATACTTTTGATATTGGTTTTAGACCTGCTTGCTCTATTAATGTCACCTCTGCTACCCCCACTGCCTGCGCTAACAACCTGTATAATCTCGCAGTTGTGGTCACTTACGCTAACGCTCCTAGTGGTAATATCACAGTAACGACCACCAATGGTGGCAACATAACATTGGCAGCCACAAGCAGCCCACAAACCATCACGCTCACGGGCTTATCTACCAGCGGCGTTAATGGTATCGATGTGACAACATTTTTTGTAAATGATCCAACCTGTACGCATACACTGGTAGATGCTTATAATGCGCCCGGTTGCTGTTTGCCATCGCAGCCAATCTGCACTACATTAGGAGAAAATTACACATTGAACGCTGCATCTGGGTTATCTAATTACCAATGGTCTCTTAATGGAACACCCATCAGCGGCGCAAATAGTGCCACTTATACAGCAACACAACCAGGTGTTTATACTTGGACAGCGTTAGAGGTTGGAAATTGCCCCACGGGCGGTTGTTGCCCTATCACCTTGGTGGACAACTGTGCGCCTACTTGTGCAATAACGGTCACTTCTGCTACGCCCACTGCTTGCGCCAATAACCTTTACAACCTAGCCGTAGTAGTAACTTACACCAACTCGCCCGGCGGTAACATCACGGTGACGACCTCTAACGGCGGCACGATCACCGTACCAGCCACCACCAGCCCACAGACCATCACGCTCACTGGCCTGACAGCCAATGGCACGGCCAACATAGGGGTGACAGCGGCCTTTGTAGCTACCCCGACTTGTACCAACACGCTGACGAATGCCTACAATGCGCCAGCGGCTTGTAATTGCACGATGGTGGTAACATCCGCTACGCCAACCGCTTGTGCAGGCAACAGCCTCTACAACCTCGCAGTGGTAGTAACTTATACCAACTCGCCCGGCGGCAATATCACGGTGACGACCACCAACGGCGGCACGATCACCGTACCAGCCACCGCTAGCCCTCAGACCATCACACTTACAGGCTTGGCTGCTAATAGCGCGGCAAATATTGGGGTTACAGCAGCCTTTGTGGCTACTCCGACATGTACGAACACGTTGGCGGCGGCTTACAATGCGCCTGCGCCTTGTCCGCCCTGTCCGAACCCTAACTGCGTGACTGCAACAGTCGTAAAAAACTAAGACCATTCTGTGCCGTCTCTGAAAACAAAATTACTGCTTTTCAGAGACGGTTTATCCAAATAACATTTTACTAATCACTTTTCATGAAAAAGTCATTCGATATGAAACAGTTTTACCAAAATATCTTGTCAGCAACAACGGGGATTAATTTGGTGCTTTTTATCCTCTCAGGTTTGGTGGAATGGCTGCTACTATCAAGCAGTATAGATACCATGATACCTATATAAATGAATGAATTTCTCATTCTTAATGAACAACAAACATATCATTTTTTAATATGAAAATTCATGCTTTTATGAATAATTGTCATTTTATACTCGGCTCTAGCAAGCATCTGCAATTACGCTTAGCGATACTAAGTTTCGCTCTAATTGCAGGCTTCAAACTGTCTGTGGTTTTTGCGCAAACACCAGTTGTGGGGATACCTCATTATGTGAATGGGCCATCGTCAGGGAGTAATCAGCCTGGGTTTGTTGCTGTGTCTTACATGCCCAATAGTGGATCCAGCAGTTTGTCTTCTGGTGCATCAGCAGTGAATACTTTGGCGACTTTTGGTCAAATTGGATCTAGCTGGGGTGGCGTCTATGATTCCCGATTTAATACCTTTTACTCGGCGGCAGCTTTAAAACGCCACTCAGGATACGGCCCTAATGGCTCTGGGGCGATTTATACGATCAGCGGGAATGCTGCGTCCCCGTCGGTAAGTTTGTTGATAGACTTAGATGGATTAAGCGGTCCGTTGCCTTCTGGTTCATCTACCACCATTAATACAGGTGCTGCCTCGGATCATGGAGATTTAGGTTCTTTAAACACTCCAGGAAACGATAATCCTGCTTTTGCTCTTGCCGGTATGAGTAGTTTAGGGGACATTGAACTAAGCCCAAACAAAACCAAATTATACGTAATTAATGCCGCAGGTAGAGAATTGATAGAAATAAATATTACGAATCCCGCCACACCTTCAATTACAAAGGTGTATCCTATTACTTCAACTACTACGGGTGTTTCCGCAGAGGACGGCGAGTTAAGGCCCTGGGGTTTAGAGATAGGCAATGATGGTAGTATTTATGTAGGAGTAGTAGCAACAGCAGAAAATGTAACGCCCCTTACCCCTACGACAAGTGGTCCAATTAACCTTTCTTCTACTACATCCCGCGAGAGCATAGCCAATCGTGGAAAACTAAAAGGGTATGTATTCAAATTGAACACGACAACGGGTAATTTTTCGCAATCCGTAGTGATTGATCTCAATTATTTACGGGGTAATCCTGGAGTCGGCTCTGTCAATACAGCCGAATGGGTACCGTGGTATAACGATTATACAAATGGATTCCCCAATATAGGCGACGGTTATTTCCAAATTTACCCGCAACCTATCGTGGCAGATATGGAAATCGTGGATGATGGCTCTATGCTCATCTCTCTGATGGATCGCTTTGGCTTGCAAACGGGTTCTGAAGGCAATTCAAAGCCTGGCACAAATGGCTTTGATGAACGTGGCCGTACTACCGGAGATATTGTAAAGGTCGCAGCAACAGGTTCTACCTGGAGTAGCACGATCAATACCAATTACGGTGATATTATGTCAAATTTGGAAAATGAAGCAGCGGTAGGAGGAATAGCCTACAAAAGCGGTACAAATGAATTTATTGCAGTGGCTGTTGACCCAGTATCTGCCAGCAGCAATGGCTTATCTGTAATCGCTCTAAACGGCAGTGCCCTCATTGATAATCAAGATATTGTAGCGTTTAATGGAGGTGCAGGTGTTATTACCAATCAACTCATAGCATCGAAAGGCTTGGCCTTAGGTGATGTGGAAATTGGATTTGCTGGAGCAGCACCATGTTCACTGGCTGACATTACAATTTCCAATCCTGGTGCCTGCAATTCGAATGGAACAAACGGCAACTCATCAGATGACTATTTTACTGCGGATATTACTGTAACCTTTTATACAGCACCCTCAACAGGTACTTTAGATCTAACGGGTGATGTTCTTTCTGGCGGTGGTGCAATTTCAGTTCCAGTAGCCACAGCTGGCGTAGGGCCAACCTATACCTTTACAGGTGTTCGTTTAAAAGCAGATGGGACAGCGAGTGCTGTAACGGCGGCTTTTAGTGCAGATCCGGCGTGTACATTCTCTATTACAGACGGACCAAACGTGCCTTCTTGTTCAACAAGTCCTGCTTGCGCTATAAACGTCACCTCCGCTACCCCCACTGCTTGCGCTAACGCAGTGTACGACGTCGCGGTTGTGGTCACCTATTCCAACTCGCCCGGCGGCAATATCACGGTAAACACCTCTAACGGTGGCACCATAACCGTTGCAGCCAACACCAGCCCGCAGACCATAACGCTCACTGGACTGACTGCCAACGGCGCAGCCAACATTGGGGTGACGGCGTTTTTTGTCTCAACGCCCACTTGTACGCATACGCTGGCGAATGCTTACAACGCGCCAGCGGCTTGTTGCCCTGGCCCACAGTCAATTTGCCCCGGTGAATCCTACACACTGACCGCACAAGCTGGCCTCACAGGTTACCAATGGTATTTGAATGGTTCAATAATCGGCGGGGCGAACAGCCAGACTTACGTTACTTCGACGGTAGGTACCTATACTTATACAGCATTGGACGGTAATAGTTGCCCAGTTACGCTTTGCTGCCCGATTGTACTCACGGTTTGTCCTTGCGTACAACCCGCCGCTAATTTTGTTCCTATCCCAGCAAAGTGTCTCAATTTGGTGCCACAAGATGATGGACGTATCGTACTGACTGCTTTCACCAATGCGGACAGATTTGGCGTTAATTTAGGTAATACCTATTCAGGCCCCGCTTATGCCGCCGCAACAATTATTACAGGTATCGACCAGGACTTGCAAACCAGCATTCCGAACGTGGGTGGCGGCACATACACCGTACGTATTTTCAACGGAAGCAATACGTGTTTCAGGGACTATGTGATCACTGTTCCACCCGGTTTTCCCTGTAAAACAGATCCGATGGGCTTTATCTATTGCGAAGAAAGCGGTAAAATCATCGCTGGTGGTACCATTACTGTCACTCCGCCAGCGGGAGCCACTTATGTAATCACGCAAAATGGTTCTACTGGTGTGTATCAATTTTTTACAGATGCATTTGTGCCTGGTATTTACACTATGACTTATACACCACCAGTCGGTTATATGACGAGTACCAATCGGTTACCAGGTCCAACTTTGGATCCAACTGGACAGCCTAACCCGTATATTTTAGGTTCGGGTAGCGCGAGTGGTACTGTATTGGACAATTTTACAGCCGCTGCTAATCCATTTTATATGGTATTCAATTTTGAAAGCGGTGACCCAGAGGTGTTTAATAATAATATTCCATTAAAAGGTTGCTGTGTAGCACCCGTGCTAACGGTACAAAACGGTGCTGTATGTGCAGGTGACGTAATCAACCTAACTTCTCGCGTAACGGGTAATACGCCTACAGGGATAATTACTTTCCACTTGACGCAAGCAGATGCTTTGGCGGGTACGAATACATTGGTCAATACGGTAGTAGCTCCAGCCGCAACGACGACTTATTATGTGCGTAGTACCACTACTGGTGCTGATGGCACTTGCTCTGATGTAGCACCTATCCAAATTGCAGTTATCAATCCGCCAGCGGCATTAGCGACGGCCAATGGCAGCGTATGTACCGGAGGCAGCATTGATTTGAGTACATTTGTGACCAATACTGGCGGTGGCAGTTTGAGTTTTTATACTACCCAAGCCAATGCACAAACAGGTACAAATCCATTAGGATCTTCAACGGTATCGCCAGCCAGTGCTACTAATTATTATGTGCGCAGTGCCATTACATCTAGTAATACGACTTGTTTTAGTACAAAGGAGACTACCGTAACAATCAAACCGCTAGAATGCGGTGTCATTACAGTGATGGGGCCGAATTAAAAGAAGTGTAAAAGTTAGAAGGTAGGATGAATAATAAATAATTGAGGGGGCAAGCGCACAACGCTTGCCTCCTCTTGTTTGTGGGTATTACTAAAAGGAGCACCGCTTGGCGTAGCAAAAGCCCAAGATGTGAGTTGAATTTCCATACCAATTGAAGTTCCACCACTCAATGAATGTGGCGCACCTACATCGTTGAAAACACACCATAATATTTGATCGGACACAAAGGGGGTTTTACCTTGCAATTCCACGGCTGGATAATCCCCAGCGAGCGGATTATATATGCCATCTAAATCCGCATCTATAAAAGGTGCCAAATTCTGGTTGGAAGGTAAATCAAAATTGGAAATACGCGCCTTGATATTATTGATATCGAGGTTGACCGATGATTGAGGGGAAGTGCAAAGTGTTTGTCCTGAAAGTTGTTGTACCAGTAAACCCCAACAGAGCGCACCCAAGAGTTTTGTTGTTGTTGTCATAATGTAATTTTTATGTTGTGAATAATAACTGGTACAAAGGTCGGTGGAACAGGAAGAAGTAACAAGCCATTTTTTGCTCTAAGTTAGGTTGCTGTTGGGCGGATAATTATTACATCTAGCCATATTTCGATTATGCAAACAATGCCATTTGTCCATTATTTACGGGAATCATTGTTTGTATAAAACTGTCCCATAATGTTAAAGTCAAATCAAGTTTATACTTTTCATTAATTGCGTCGAGTGCATCTTGCAATTCTGATTTGCTTTTACGTTTGGCAAGTTCAAGCAGATCAATCCTCATTAAAACATCTTTTGTAAAAGTCCTTTTGGCATCTGCAAAAGTAACGGATTGAAGAAATTGAACTGTTGTATTAGAGTTGAGTAGGATTAAAGAATAAACCGCAAATTCAATATGATCGAAACCTATTAAATAACAAGTATCATCAAGCATTACAGGTTTGTTGCCTAATGGGAGTATAAGCGTAAAGTGAAACGTTTTATAAAGCCCTGAAATTGCCACTTTATAGGGCTTAAAAGAATAATCGCCAATACCAAAAATTGAGAAGGAGGGTTTGTTATTATATATGCTTGATTTTCGGGCATCAAAACTCGCCTGATGTTGTGTTAAATACTGATACGTCTTGGGATAATCCGTTTTAATGTATTTTGTTTCCTGCCCAATCTTCTTTTGGGTAACAATGGTGAATTTTCTTGTTTGGCTAATGACTGTATTTTTAAGGTCAGAACTTTTAAGGATACCATAAACGAGGTCCTCTTCTAATTTTATTTCTTCATTTAGCCCATTTACATAGTGACCATTCACTTTTTCTAATTCCATAACGGTGGAGCAGTCATGTTTTAACCCCTGCCGCCAAACGAATGGGCATAAACCATCTATCTCTTTTGTATGCTGGTATATATCAATGTTTGAAATAAATTTATCTGCCATCCATCCAAATTTCAAATATGAAATATCATTGTCATAAAAATTAAATTCGGCACAATCGAATGTTGGATTAGAATTGAGTTGACAATAAAACAATGCCGCTTCAACCGAAACACTGAATTCTTTTTTGCTATCAATGCAGTGTTTTTCTATTGATGCAATGTTGAACTGTTTTTTATATTGATCAAATAATATGTTTTTAATAACAGAATTTTTTATAAGCAATAATAAATTACCTTTCATGTTTTGAAAAGTCTCCATCATGATTAAAGTAATAAATTCAGCAATATCAAAATTACCTTTTCCTGTCATCGCATCTAAACCACTATGGTTTTTGAAATTCGTCTTTTTAGGAAGATTATTTGAATTCAGGCTTCCTAACTTAGAATTTGTTACCCAAGGTGGGTTTCCGAGCACTAAAACAGTTTTAGTTGAATATTTTTTTGCTATTTTTCTAAAGTCAAAATCAAATACGTTACAATGCGTTATTGAAATTTCGGGTTTGTTCACATCAGGGTTTGTAAGAAAAAAGTCTATGATATTAAATTTAGTTTCCCAAATATAAGGTTTGTAAATTTCAACACCAAATACATATTGGATACTTTTAAAATTACGCAGTGATGCTATAATAAAATTACCTTTTCCGCAGGTCGGCTCAATTAATATTTCAGGAGTAATCATCTTTGCTGACAAAAACATTGTCACTTTATTGGCCAAGCCAGCATTGGTTTGGAAGTCTCCATATTCCGCTCTATCCGGTTCTTGAGCAATAATATATGAAACCGAAAGAACCGCTTTAAGACTGTCTAATTCTTTGTCGTCATCAAAAAAATGTGTTATGCCAAAGGTCTCATACATTTTTTGATTTGCGTTTTCGAAAGAGGTAATTTCCTTGAGATTTTCAATTAAAAAATCGGAAACCTGTGGCGTAATATTGGCATCAAATACTTTCATCATTGAGGTTTGTTATAACTTACGATTTTTGTAATTCCATTTATTTCGTCGCTAAGGCTTACAATTCTCTGATATTGTAACCGCCATTGTAATGCGTTTGAAATGGTCAAATAGCCTTGCTCTGGAGGTGTTTGCAAAATTTGATTGGCTAGTTTTGATAGTGTGATTTCATCGGCTGGAATATTTTTATCTTGTAAATAAGCAATAATATCGGCTTCATTGGCTTTGTCTTTAACCATTTCGCGTAGTCTAAAAGTAGTTGTATAGTCGGCTGTTCTTTCTTTTTCAACGAATGAGCAACTTACAAAATTTAATTTTGCTGTTTTGTTTTCAGGATCGTCCGTTTTGTCATAAACGAAAATGAGTAAATTATAACCAAGTCCAAAAATCTTTTGTTTCGCATCCTTAAAGGGGCAAGATGATTGGGGTTGTTTTATAGACGTTACCTTAACATCTGTTAAAATATCATCAGAAGGTAAGTCAATCCCACTAGCGGATGAACCGATTGAAACATCATACTTGTCGTATAAATGCTTTTGGAATTTCTGTTCAATGAGCGTACCAACAGCTTTTCCATCGGTTACTCCAAAAAGTTCTTTATGCTGAAATTGGGATTGGGCAACACAAAATAGTTGAGCCTCTACAATCAGTATTTTTATGGTTAACTTTTGCTTCATTCTTGTTTTAATATGTCTTACGGTGCTTGAGCGACAATATTTTGGTTAATTTCCAATATACCGCTGCAAATATAATGCAAATCCTTTAGTCCAGTAAATAGAGGATGATTGTAACCATGTAAATATACTTTGGCTCTAAATGGCCTAACCATAAAAGCAAGAGGCGCACCAATTGCGGCGCGCCTCTTGCACAAACAAAACCAACTAAAAAACCTACTTTTCTGCTTAAGTTATGAAGCAATGCAGCTGCTTTTCTGCATTACTA
The DNA here is from genome assembly GCA_041160955.1 of Bacteroidota bacterium. GTDB lineage: Bacteria > Bacteroidota > Bacteroidia > Chitinophagales > Saprospiraceae > M3007. Next base: position 6,644 of record JBEAVK010000054.1, on the reverse strand, counting down.
TTACCTAAACGAAGGGGTGTTGCGTTTCGCTGCCAGTAAAAAATATTTTTACTATTTTTTTTGAGATTCCCCTTTATTCACTAGCCAGACACCCGCCAACGTAATGCACATACCCATCATTTTGGGCAAACTCATAGATTCACCTAGCCAAAGCCAACCTAGAAATACCGCCACCGCAGGATTGATATACGTATAAATCGACGATGCTGTGGCGCTCAGTTGCTTTAGTACAAACATGTATAAAGTAAACGCCACCGCAGAACCAATAAACATCAAATAAAATAAGGCACCCCAACCATGCCAACTGTGGTGGATCGTATAATTATGATCGAACAGAAGGCTCATCACAAAACCTCCCAGTCCACCCGCAGTAATTTGTAAACCAGCATTGATCATCGGCGATACCCCCGCATGGTTGAACCGCTTACCCATTACCGTCCCCAATGCCCAAGCTAAACACGAACAAAAACACCCCAAAATACCCAACTTGTAGTTAGGATCTGTAAAATCGGCCCAGCCTTCGTGAAAAACAAAACCCAATCCGGCAAAACCCAATAATACTCCCGCAAAAGTGTACCAACTCGTACTTTCCCCTTTTCTATACCATAACATATTGATTAACAGCACTAAAACAGGCGTAAGCGACCCAATAACCGATGCCAGGCCAGAAGAAACGTATTGCATACCCCAGGTGATAAAACCATTGCCACCCGTAATCATAAATACACCCGTGATGGCTTGTGCCAAAAGATAACGCCGTGTGAGGAACTTCATCGTATCGCCTTTGGCAAATTGGCGCGACAAATAAGCCGTGGTCAGAATAATAATACCCGCGCCGGTTTGCCGAATCCCTACCATCAGATAAGTAGGAAAATAATCAACCGCAATTTTAATGGCGGTATAAGTCGTTCCCCAAATGATACAAATGAGGGCTAGAGCAATATAAGCAAAGGTTTTAGGAGAATACATAAATAATATAGAAGGTGAGTGCCAGCAAGTGCCGCTACTGTTGTTACGGGATGAGGTTTTAATTCTATCCCTTAGAATTGCACGCAAAGGTAGATGGAAAATAAAATTTAAACAGGTTCCTTGACCATGAGATTTATATTTCATTGCTAAGAGAAATTTTTTGTCCGTATCATTGCACTCAAAATTATTCAATATGGACATTAAAAAAGCATATAACCCAGATTCCGGCAGCCACAGAAGACAAGGTAATACTTATCTATTAACACCCGAGGAAGTAGCACTTTACCGCGAACAAGGCTATATCATCCTCAATGATGTACTTACCGACGAAGAAGTGGCCACACTCGACCCTTGGTTCGACCATTTTGTAACAGGAAAAGAACCCAATATGGGTAAAGATTTTTGCGATATGAGCCAGCCTTATGGCACACCTGTAGAAGAGTTTAGGCTAGTAAATGCGATGCTACCCAGCAAATATAGACCAGAATTGGTCAATAATATTTATTTCCAACTCGCCCAAAGTATTGCCAGCCAATTGTATCCAGAAGGCGTAGCAGCGATGGATTATGAGCAGTTTTTGGCCAAAAAACCAAATAAATCCGCCGCCGAATTTGCGATGCACCAAGATCTCGGTTATTGGCCCAAAACCAAAAATACTTGGACAGCCACTTGCTCCTTGGCCATGAATGATGCTGATGTGGAAAATGGTTGTTTGCAGGTAGTACCTGGTAGTAATAAGGAGTCGGCACTCCGCCAACACCGCCCCAAAGATTATGGATCAAGTGATGGAGAAGGTATCAACCGCGACGAGACGCATACCCTTGTCATCGATAGCTTACCCACCGATGAGATCGTTTATTTACCCGTAAAGCGCGGCAGTATCACCGTCCATGACGAACGTATTGTGCATGGTTCGGGCGGTAATATGACAGATAATTGGAGAAAAACCTACGTTATGGCCTTCCGAGATGCCAATACTATTGCCGAGGAGCGCGCTATGGGATTTACCCATTCGCACAACGATGCTATCGATTGGTCAACAGTAGTCCACTAAACGGCTAATTCTTCTAGTTCAATAATGCCTTGATAAGCTGCCATTAGCCGCTTACCAACCTTTAAATTATCATAGGATTCATTGCAAAAGGTAGCCGCTTGCTCGCCCATGACCTGCAATTGAGCCTGCTGCGCAACACACCATTGGATCGCTTCGAGCCATGCTTCGGGTGTATCTGCTATTAATGCCTCTCTGCCATGCTTGGCGTCAATACCCTCCATCCCCACGCTAGTTGATACCACTACACGACCCAAGGCCATACCTTCTAAAATCTTTGCGCGCATGCCTCCGCCCGAGAGCAAGGGCGCCACTGTCACAGGATAAGCATTTAAAAAATGACGCGCCGATGGCACTTCGCCATGTACTGTCACGCCAGGTATATTCATCTTCAACATCCAATCTGGCGTATTGCGCCCGGCAATATGGAAGGTAAGATGGGGAAAAGCGGGCAATAGCAACGGTGTCCAAATAGTATCCAAAAACCATTTTAACCCCTCCACATTGGGCATCCAATCCAGTGAGCCAATAAAAGAAATACTCAGCGGCTGCTGATATGCTTGATAATCAGGCACATAATCGCTGCAATCCAGCCCAATAGGCGCAATAGTGGATGGAATGGTTAAGCCTAGATCTTTGAAATCTTGTAAATCACCAGCAGTAATGGCCGCAAATAAATCGTAATCATTCAAGTGATTGATCTCGAACTGCCTTAACCTAGGCGTAATTTGGTTCAAATACCAACTTTTCCAAAAACCACTATTTACGGCTACCCGTTCCCATATCCGATGTTCAATATTGTGCGAACGCATCACAATTTTCGCTTTGGAATACTGACGGATCAAAGGAATATAGGGCGACAAAAACAAGGTTTCCAGGTGGACAATATCAAAATCTTCGGTACGCAATAAATAGGAGAGTTGCGCCGAAAAATCATCGTTAACAAAGCGGTTTACATGGTACGATTCGTTGGAAAACAGCAGGTTACGCAGCGCGTCCACCGGACGAAGGTGGTTATCGACATCTACGGCATGAATGGCATTATAATGGTTAAAACTGGTGGGCAAAGCCGCAATATCAGTGGGGTGCTTGCTAGTGTTCATCGACAATAGCGTTACCTCAGCACCGAGTTCGTGCAGGGCTTTAGCCAAATACGTGGTGGCTATACTTTCACCGTCTTTCAGCGGATAAGGAAATTTTTTACAAAGTTGTAGTATCCTCATTATTACTTATTTCGATACGAAAAGACGTACCTTTGCCTCATGGTTTTAAAAGCAGGTGGTATTTATAAATCGTATGGCCAATTAGACATCATTAAAGGCGTTGACCTTGAAATTGGCCGAGGAGAAATTGTTAGCATTGTGGGCCGTTCGGGTTCCGGCAAAAGCACATTATTGCATATTATCGGTACCTTGGACGATGCCGATCGCGGCGAGTTACAAATCGTTGGTAAAAATATCCGCGAAATGAACAGTCGCCAAATGGCCGCTTTCCGTAACAAACATATTGGCTTTGTGTTCCAGTTTCACCATCTTTTACCAGAGTTTACCGCTTTGGAAAATGTGTGCATTCCGGGATATATCAGCAAAAACAATACAGCAGATACTGAGCGACGTGCCAAAGAATTATTGGATTACCTCGGTTTAGCAGACCGTTTGCAGCACAAACCCACCGAACTTTCGGGCGGCGAACAACAACGTGTGGCTGTGGCCCGTGCTTTAATCAACAAACCTGATATCATTTTTGCTGATGAACCCACTGGTAATCTCGACAGTAACGCTTCTAAAGATTTTCACCAATTGATCCGCCGCCTTTGCGACGAACAACAGCAAACATTTGTCATCGTCACGCACAATCAAGAACTTGCAGATTTGTCTGATCGCAAAATGACCATGCAAGATGGGCTTCTATTAGAGTCTTAATGCGCCATTTAATGATGTCCAAATACTTAAATCCTCAAAAAAAGAATTTTCAAAAAATCAGTACATACAAACAGCGATGTCAAATCCTTCAACGTTACTAACGAATTTCAGGCTGATTCTGCTGCCTGTTCTCCTTGTTTTAATTTCGGCTTGCGTAGGAAACAAACTGCAATTGGTTGATGAACAGGAAGTTAAGTTTTCCAAGTCTCCTAAAAATATTATCTTACTCATTGGTGATGGCATGGCTTTACCGCAGGTTTCGGCTGGAATGTACTGGCAGGGCGGCCTTGAAAAAAGTGTATTTGCGCAATTCCCGTACGTGGGTTACCACAAATCTCATGCCCATGACGACCTCGTAACTGACTCCGCTGCTGGCGCAACTGCCTTTTCCTGTGGTATCAAAACATTCAATGGTGCTATCGGAATGACTTCTAAAAAGAAAGATTGCCGTACTATTTTGGAAGATTGGGATGCTATGGGAAAAAGCACTGGGATTATCGTCACTTGTAGCGCTACACATGCCACGCCCGCTTCTTTTATCGCTCATCAAGATTCGCGTGCTTTTACCGAAAATATCGCTATGGGTTTTTTACAAACGCCGCTCGATTGCTTTGTCGGCGGTGGTGGTTATTTTTTTTCAAAAGATCGTTACGATCATCTCGACCTGAAAGACAGCCTGCGCCAACGGGGTTATGTGGTGCGCGAAGGTACTAATTTCAAAAAATTACCAATGGACGGCTCTGCACCGTTTATGCTCCTTACGCACGAGCGCGAACCAGAAACGGCTTCGGCAGGGCGTGTTTATTTGCCACGTGCAGTGCGGGAAGTATGCCAATACCTCCCTAAACGAAGCGAAAAAGGTTTTTTTTTATTGGTAGAAGGCAGTCAAATTGATTGGGCTTGTCACTCTAATGATCGCCATTGGCTGCGCGCCGAAATGATCGATTTTGATAAAGCCATTCGCGAAGCATTGGCATTTGCCGCCGCAGATGGCGAAACTTTGGTGATCGTTACTGGCGACCATGAATGTGGTGGACTGGCATTGACGCAGGCAGAATCAAAGCGATCTTTTAAACCTGCATTTGCCTCACATTACCATACCGCTACTATGGTTCCGGTATTTGCTTATGGCCCAATGGCCGAAATCTTTACGGGTATCTACGAAAATACGGCTATTTACGATAAGATGAGATTGGCGATGCCGATTAAGTAACGACACAACAATTACCATGAAAAAACTGGTGTTTTTCGTAGCATTTTTACATATAAGTGCTCTTGTTTTTGGCCAATTACAGCCCGGCGCGGAATGCACCGATGAGTATTTCCCATATTTAAAAGGGAAAAAAGTAGCACTGGTGGTCAACAATACTTCCCTTATTGGCAGCACGCATTTGGCAGATAGTATGTTGTCGAGTGGCATACAAGTGCAACTGATTTTTGCGCCCGAACATGGCTTTCGCGGGCTGGCACATGCAGGCGAAACCGTAAAGGACTCAGTAGATACCAAAACGGGTATTCCCATTAAATCGCTATACGGCAAGCACAAAAAGCCTTCCTCCAAAGATTTAGAAGATATTGATGTGGTCGTTTTTGATATTCAAGATGTGGGTACGCGATTTTTTACCTATATCAGTACTTTGTTGTATGTGGCAGAAGCCTGTGCCGAGCAGCAGAAACCCTTAATGGTGCTGGACAGACCCAATCCAAACGGTCATTTTATGGATGGCCCCATACTCGAAAAGCCGTATGAATCCTTTGTAGGAATGGTACCTATCCCCATCGTTCATGGGTGTACTATGGGTGAAATAGCGCAGATGTACAAAGGTGAAAAATGGATTAAATCTGCCGAAAACCTCGATTTAAAAGTAATTCCTTGCGCATTTTATACCCATGCTTCTTTTTATGCGCCGCCGGTGAAGCCGTCTCCCAATTTACCAGATATCCGTTCTATTCTTTTGTATCCCAGTATTTGTTTGTTCGAGGGTACCAAAGTAAGTGTTGGTCGCGGCACCGATTACCCATTTCAGATCTTTGGGTATCCTGATTTTCCGCTAGGCGATACTACTTTTACCCCCGATGCGAACTGGGGTGTTTCAAATCCGCCTTATAAAAAAGAACTGTGTAATGGCTTTAATTTGAGCAATGCCAATATTGATTCTTTGTTTGCCATAGGGCGTATTGACCTATCGTGGCTTATTAGTTTTCACGAAAAAAGTCCTAGAAAAGACGATTTTTTTATAAAAAACGGCTTTTTTAACCTGCTTGCGGGCAATAGAACCTTGCGTGTGCAAATTGAACAGGGCATGACTGAAGATGAAATTCGGGCTTCTTGGCAACCCGAGTTGGAGGTGTATAAAAAGATGCGGCTGATGTATATTTTGTATCCTTAATGGGCTAAAATTTCATCGGCCTCAATTGCTGCAATCCTTTTGAACCGCTCCAAGTCCCCAGTAAATAAACCCTATTCGGGTGTTGATATTAAGGGGTATCCCTCTTTGCTAAAAACTACTAGCAAAGAGGGATTTATAGATATTAAAAAGGAATAGTGACGTAAGTGGTGTCGTTGCGAGTACAAAAAATATGAGTGCATGACAAAATCGGGGCATGATATTTTATTTATGCCAACAATAGATTTTAACTTAAACAATAGATTTCAACAAAATTGTCGGGGTGACTGAAAAAAGTCGCCCCGACAATATCCT
>JBEAVK010000039.1:0-2699 GCA_041160955.1 Bacteroidota bacterium | reverse complement strand
GAACAATTTTGTTCCTTGTTTAGAAATAGTTCTTCTATTTTGTAAAAACCCTGATTTTTAACTAAAAATGTGTCCATGTGGGCGATGAAACGTTTGTAAAAAACACTATCTTCTGTGCATGCTATATAGATAGAATCTTGAGCGGTAGATCTAGCAAGCCCTGTAATAAAAAAGGCAGCAATAATAAGCATTTTGATTCTGTTCATTTTGTGGTTATTTATGATGAATTGATACTATTGTGATAAGATATTGTTTTCTCATTCCAAAAGTGTAATTTTGCGGCGAAAATACGATTATTCATATCATGCAATACGATTTATCTTGGAGTCCCAATGATTTCACCACCTTTTGGGTAATTCTGTTGAGTACATTTTTCTTTAGTGTTTATTGGTTTATTTTTGTTTCGGAGCGCATTAAGCAGGGTTTTTACGCCAAATACGAAGCAGAAAAGGCTTCTGAAAAGCATGTTTTATTTACCAAAGCATCGGGCTTTGTATTGATGGGTATTCTGCCGTTTTTGGTATTTATGTATCTTTTTCCAAAGTATTCATTGGCCGATTACGGTATTAGTTTGTCCAAAGGTACGAATCTTTTATCGCTCAAATGGATCGTGTTTTTATGCACTTTGGTGTTGATCTTAAACTGGTTTGCAGCACGTCGCGAAAAAACCTTTTCGATGTACCCTCAAATGCGGATTAAAGAATGGGATACTCGATTGATCTTAACCTATTCTATGGGCTGGGTATTGTACCTTTTTGGTTACGAGGCACTTTTTCGGGGATATTTGTTCTTTCCATTGGTAGAAACGATGGGCGTTTGGCCCGCCATTGCCGTTAATACAGCCCTATATTCCGCCACGCATATTCCTAAAGGCATGGATGAAACTATTGGTGCGCCTATTTTGGGCGTGATTCTTTGTTTGATTACCTTACAAACGGGTACAATTTGGGTGGCGTTTGCTGTTCATGTAGCATTGGCGTTGTCCAATAGTTTGATTGCGTTGAAATTTCACCCAGAAATGAAAATTATTCGATGAAAGATAAAGTAGTGATTATCACTGGCGCAGGTACCGGAATTGGCAAAGCGCTCGCTTTTGACCTAGCAGCCAAAGGCGCAAAAATAGTCCTCAATGGCCGCAATGCCGAACGACTAGAACGGGTACAACAAGAAATGACCGCACAGGGCTATAACAGTATTACAGCCGCTGGCGATGTATCACAATACGCTGATTGTGAACAAATTATTGCAAAAACAATCGACGCGTTTGGTAAAATTGACGTATTGGTCAATAATGCAGGATTGACGATGGAAGGCGAAGTAGAAATCCTCCATCCCGATGTATTCAAGAAAGTAATGGATGTTAACTTTTTGGGTTGTGTCTATCCGACTAAGGCGGCGTTACCTTATCTCCGTGCGAGTAAAGGCAATATTATATTCGTGTCAAGCGTGGCCGCCAAGCACGGTATTGGTAAACACAGCGTGTATGCGGCCTCTAAAATGGCTATTACCTCCCTCGTGCAATCTTTGCGGATCGAATTACACGATACTGGCATACATATTGGTCTTATTTATGTAGGATTTACGCAGCAAGACCCCGAAAAAGTGCAATTCACCGCTTCGGGACGCGAAGAACCGATCACCAACAGACAAGCAGACCAGCGTATTCCGATCCCAGTGGTGGCGGGCAAAATCGCGAAAATGATCGAAACACGGCAGCGTTCGTCCAATTATTCTAAATTGGGGCGTATATTAGCGGTGGTGCAATGGTTCGCGCCTTGGGTAGTGGATTTGGTGTTTTTAAGGGCTTATAAAAAGGGGAAAGGGTAGGGGAAACTGCTCTTATTTAAGTCTAAATGAATTGATATGCGCTAATTATCCGCCAAAAGGTTGTTAATATCAAACCTAAGACCAACAACAATGTGGTAATTTGTTCCTCTATTTCGATTAAGCACCGATACCGCAGGTTGTCCTTTGTAAGCATAATCAATTTTGGTATATGCCAATGATTGCAACCCTTGGGTATATCCTCCTCCGATTTGGATGGACAATGTTTTTGAGATAGGAAATTTAACGAGCGCACGCAGATCAATCATGCTGTATTTTTTGGATAAATTATACTCTTTTTTATTCCTCAAGTATTTCATAAATATCCAATCGCCATCTGATGTACCATACGAAAAAACTTCACTTCCTACCAGCGCGTCATAAGTACTATTTAATCCTAGGATATAGCCGAATGATGGATTTATCGTTATTTTTTTCCTTTTTAACTTTAGTAGTGTCAATTCCGTTTTTATACGGATGGGTATCATGTTCCCAATCATAAATAATTCATAACCAACAAATTGATTTGGAATATTCCAACTTGTATAAAACTGTTCACGCATGTAACCCAATTCAAGGAATATCCGCTTTTTTACTTGAATATCTAATGATACACCCCATCCTTTAGTGTTATAATTTGTATAATTTCCCAAAGATTCGGGATTATCATCCAATTTGCGTTGAATATCTTTTTTTGCCCTACCTTCAAATTGAAGCCCTATTGCATGCTTCGACCGCTCTTGGCCATTCGCTATAAAGGATGAAACAGCCAAGAAACAAATGAGTATTGTTCTAGTATAATTCATCTTTATTGATCGTTTTTTAAACCAGCCAAACTAACCCTTAATCCAGCATTAAAGTAAAGATTTGACCCT
>JBEAVK010000038.1:0-22424 GCA_041160955.1 Bacteroidota bacterium | reverse complement strand
AGAACACGGATTACACGGATTGGACACGGATTTATCTATTTTTACTTATTAAAAATCCGTTTTAAAAAGAAATCCTTTAAAATCCGTGTCTAATCCGTGTAATCCGTGTGCCACGCTAAGTTTTTACGTTTTTTTAATGGAATGATGGTGGCGGTACGCGTAGTTTTTTACTATAAAGTGTACCATATTACGCGTAGTTTTTTTCTACCACAAAGTACACAAAAGTTCACAAAGTCACGCGTACACGTTACGCTTGGTGTTCTTTTGTTTCTTTTGTGGTGAAAAGGTGTATGCTACAAGCAATCGTTTAATATTAAATTGTGGTTCAACACGACAACTAGGCACCACGCAGTGTAGCCGCTAATGCTACGGAAGGTCTGACTCCTTCTATTCCCCAGCCATTTCCTGCTAATATTTGTCGGTAACTTTCTGTATGCAGATCGGTAAAACCTTCCGAGAAATTCCAGTTTTTGCCATCCATATTTAATTGTCGGACAGGTTTATCCGTTTGAAATACAGCGAGGTCGGCGGCATCAATACTTAGTGTCCATCGGACATTTGCTTTTTCGAGGGATAAAGTACCTGATGCCTTGGTAGCCGTTTTTTCGGTAACGGTTGTATTTTGTACTGCTCCAAAAACCCAAATCAGCATATCAAATAAATGGATACCGATATTGGTAATAATGCCGCCAGATTTAGCATCGTCCCCTTTCCAAGATGCTTGGTACCATTGTCCGCGAGGCGTAATATATTGGAGGTCAAGGTCAAAAATCTGTGAAGGCGGTGCGTTGAGTACAATTTCTTTTAAGGCAATTACCGTTGGATGGTACCGTAATTGAAGGATTGTCAGCACCTTTTTACCTGTTTCCCGTTCCATATCTTGTAGGGCATCCAAATTCCAAGGGTTGATAACGAGCGGTTTTTCACAGATGACTTGCGCGCCACAACGGAGGCCATAACGCACGTGTGCATCGTGGAGGTAATTGGGGGAGCATACTACGAGATAATCAATTGGATGGCCGGCGCGTTTTATTTTTTCCAGGTGCCTGTCAAAGCGTTCAAATTCGGTAAAAAATGCCGTTTGTGGGAAATATTGATCCAGAATACCCACGGAATCATTGGGATCAAAAGCAGCAACCAGTTGGTTACCCGTTTCTTGTATGGCCTTAATATGTCGAGGTGCGATATAGCCAGCAGCACCAATGAGCGCAAAATTTTTCAGAATAGTACTTTGTTCGTATTAACAGCCCCAAACCTGTATGGTTTTGCCTTGGAATTGCTCCGTTTTAGTGTATATTTTTTCGTCCCAAGTCCGTTCGGTGCTGCGGTCAAAAAGGATTAAATGTCCGACAGTGGTACCGCATTTGTCCATATAATCGGCGGTTTGTTCCAGTCCTTCTGCCAAAGTAGCGTCTATGGTTTTTCGTACGATTTTGAGTTCTAGTACTACTTTTTGTACGCCATCGGAGTAAGGGAAGCGAATAAACAGATCCGTTCTGCGTCTTCCGAGGCCGTATTCGCGGTCGATCATACCACCACCATTGACGATCCGTTGCAAAAATGCTTGTAAAAGGAGTTGCGGCCCTGCTTCTTTATAGTCGAATCGTTCTATCCAATGCTCCGAGTGTTCGCGGAAAAACTCTTGAAAATTGGCGAGTAATTTTTCTATATTGAGCGAACCATTGGGGTTGGTGAACCAAGATTGCTGGGGTGTGGATAGCATCGTTTGCGTACTCCACACTAATTCGCGTGGAATAACCTCTCGATAAATATCGTTGCTGATCGCCAAATTGCGGTCTTCCTTTTTAGCAATCAAACCTAAATCCATCACGTATTGGATATCATCGGGGTGGACTTCTGCTAATACTGCGTTTCCGCTAAGCATGGGTTGAATGACCCTTCGGACGCGATCTTCGCGCAACTTATCCGTCAGTTGATCCAAATGTGTATCTCGGCGCAGGATGAGTCGTTCTTTGGCTTTTTCAAATTTTTCGCCTGTAATCACAACGCTTCTGTCCCTGTTTTCACCCATATTGTATGTTACCTCGTGCGCCAGTGCATTCACCAGCCAAGGTTGGCCAGCGGTATATTCCCAGCACAAGTCAAATACTTCTGGTGCAAATTGTTGCCCTGTTGCAGTCGTATGTTGTTGGTACAAATTAGCAATATCTTCCTTTGTAAAATTGCTTAAAAGGAGGGATTCTGCTTTGATATTGAAGGCGCTGCCGCCTGTAATAATTTCTTTGGTAGCCGAGGAGTGGATGCGATAATCGCGTACATCCCGAACACCGCATAACACGATGGAAATGGGGAAACTATCTGGGCGCTTATCGTAACCGGAGCGGATTTGGCGAAGCAGGGAGATTAATGTATCACCAACTAGGGCATCTACTTCATCTAAAAAAAGTACTACTTTTTTATTGGTATTTTGTGCCCAATATTGCAATAACGCCGCTAGTGCTTGGTCGGGGCCACTCCGCTCTAATATACCTGTCCAAGATTGGTCTAATAAATCGCTTTGGGTATAATAAAGATGATTGGCTGCAATTCCGCCAACTATTGCTTTCATACTTCGCGTAACATCTTCTCTTGCGGCCTGCGCTGCTTCAATATTAGCATAAACTGCTTCATATATACCTCCAGTATTCAGGTATTTTACCATTGCCAATAAACCTGAAGTTTTGCCCGTTTGACGAGGAGCGTGCAGGATGAAATATTTTCGATTGTTAATCAGAAACATTAATTGTTGCAAATCCCACCTTTGAAGTGGATCAACAGCATAATGAATATCATCCTGTATCGGGCCAGTAGTATTGAAAAGGCGTTCCATATTAATTATTTTGAGAAAAACTCGTGCATACCATCAATAATCCAAGCCAATTGCTCTTCTTGCATTTCGGTGTGCATGGGCAACGAGAACACAGCGGCGCACAACTGTTCCGTTACTGGCAAACCAGCGTCAGAACCTTTCCAAAATTCTGCAAAAGCCGCTTGACGATATAAAGGCAGCGGATAATAAATCATACTGGGAATACCCTTTTCTGCCAAAAATGCGCGTAAAGGCTCGCGTTGTTCGGGTGCATGGAGTTGCATCGTGTATTGGTGGAACACATGCGTTGTATATTCGGCTCGGAATGGTGTGGTCAGCGGCAAATCTGCAAAAGCCGCATCGTATTGATCGGCTAAATGCCTTCTTGCATCGCAATAGGTATCCAAAAGTGGTAATTTTACATTTAAAACAGCGGCTTGCAGGGCATCTAATCGAGAATTAACCCCAATGACATCGTGGTAATATTGGCGCGATTGACCGTGGTTGGCGACCATTCTAATTTGAGCAGCCAGCGCATCATCGTTGGTCATTATGGCACCACCATCGCCATAGCAGCCGAGGTTTTTGGAGGGGAAGAAGGAGGTGCATCCGATATGGCCAATAGTGCCTGTTTTGGCCTTGCGCCCATCGGAGAAGGTATAATCACTTCCGATCGCTTGGGCGTTGTCTTCAATCACCCAAATATTATGGGCTTTGGCTAATGCCATAATTGGTTCCATATCAGCACTTTGTCCGAATAAATGGACAGGCACAATGGCTTTTGTACGCGGGGTAATGGCGGGTTCGATCAATTCTGCTGTAATATTGAACGTATGCGGATGCACGTCGATCATTACAGGGGTAAGACCAAGTAACGCAATCACTTCGGCAGTAGCGACATACGTGAAAGTAGGTACTATTACCTCATCACCCGGTTTTAAATCCAATGCCATCATGGCAATTTGAAGGGCATCTGTACCATTTGCGCAGGGAATAACGTGGCGTACGCCAAGGTATGCCTCCAAATTTTCTTGAAAAGCCTTTACTTTGGGGCCACCTATGAACTGGGTGTTCATTATTACCTCTTCAATACCGGCATCAATTTCGGATTTAATTTTCCGATACTGTGCCTTGAGGTCAACCATGCTAATATTCATGTTGTATTGTTTATTCGTTGGTAAAAATTCGACTTAAATCCAGACTAAATCCATCCAAAACAGTACTGGTGAGTGCGTCTTCATCCGTTAATGGGCGACTTGCTACAAACAATTGGGTTTCGGTATCCAAGCGATAGGGAAATACCACAAAGTGCTCTGGATCAATAACCCAATATTCCAATACACCCGCGCTTTCATACAGTTCATATTTTTCTTTCATCTCTTTTTTGGAATTGCCCAGAGCGAGTATTTCTACGACTACTTCAGGCGCACCAATACATCCACGTTCGTCTAATTTGTTCCGATCGCATACAACGCATACATCTGGTTGAACGACTGTATTGGTTTTTTCGGAGGTTATTCTATGCGGTGGTAAGGGCAAGCGTACATCGAATGGTGCGGAGAAAACGTCGCATTTTTGCCCTTCCAAATGATTGCCTATTGCTCTTGATAAAATAGACGACAATCGCTGATGTTTCACACTAGGTGCAGCCATTTGCCGCAGTTTGCCGCGAAACAATTCAACGCGTTCTTTAAATTGCCACAATAGATAATCCGCATAGGTATAATCCGCTTTTGGATCTAGTTGAGCTATATCTGTGATGACCATAATTTTAGTATTTAGTTGACCTTTAATACACTATAAAATAATCTTATTTATGCATTGTTTTTTTTGCCCTAAGAAACAAATTTGCATACAATGAGGAACGTACACTTTAGTGTACGCAATGCTATGTGTTCTTTTGTGCGCTTTTGTGGTAGAAAAAATACAGTGTAAAATAATTTTTTTTATACTCGTAATATATTTTCTACCATAATGTAGCGTACACTTTTTCCACCACAAAAGGACACAAAGTTCACAAAGACGTAGAGTAGGCGCTTCGCTTGTTTTTTAGAACACAAAGCGTTACGTACACTTTAGAATACACAACGCTTTGTGTTCTTTGTGCACTCGTACGCTATTCTGTGGTAGAAAAAGCGATCACTCTACGCTTTGTGTTCTTTGTGCACTTTTGTGGTGGAAAAAGCGATCACTCTACGCTTTGTGTTCTTTGTGCACTTTTGTGGTGGAAAAAGTGATCACTCTACGCTTTGTGTACTCAAAAAAGAGCGAAGCGATCACTCTACGCTTTGTATTCTTTGTGCACTTTTGTGGTGGAAAAAGCGATCACTCTACGCTTTGTGTACTCAAAAAAGAGCGAAGCGATCACTCTACGCTTTGTGTTCTTTGTGCACTTTTGTGGTAGAAAAAGTGGACGCTACGCTGTGATGGAAAAGATACTACGTGTATAAAAAAATTTATTTTACAGTGTATTGAATACAAAACTAAGCAATTTTTTCTACTTTCCCAGCCAACAAACGGTATTGTACACCGCTTTCTTCGCAGGTTGCCAAGCCCTGATCGTCAAAATGTAACCTATGGCCGTATTCCGAAACCCAGCCGATTTGTTTTGCCGGATTACCTACGACTAAAGCATAAGGTGGTACATATTTAGTGACAACTGCACCCGCGCCAATAAAGGCATATTGACCAATATCATTACCGCAAACAATAGTGGCATTGGCACCGATAGAAGCCCCTTTTCCAACATGGGTTTTGAGGTATTCGTTTTTACGGTTAACGGCACTCCTTGGGTTGATTACATTGGTAAAAACCATACTTGGCCCAAGAAATACGTCATCGTCGCAGGTGACTCCCGTATAAATGGATACATTGTTTTGTACTTTTACATTGCGCCCTAACACCACATCGGGGCTGATGACCACATTTTGGCCAATATTACAATTTTCCCCCAAAATGCAATTCGGCATAATATGGCTAAAATGCCAAATTTTGGTACCTGCACCAATTTGGCAACCTTCATCAATATAAGCAGATGGATGTGCTGTCATGTTAAAAATCGCTGTCTTTTGTCCAAACATTCATACGCAACCCTGTACCAAAAATATACGAATTGAGGTCGCGGCTGTCATTTGTACTATTTTGTTTGCGCATCAGTACTCTAAAATCCAAGTATAAATGGTGCGCTAAACGCCAATTCACATCAAGACCAACAATGGAGATGGTGCTCCTGTCACCTTGACCAATGAAATTTCCGTAATCATTGGGGCGAATATTGTAGGTTAAATTAGGATTGCTACCCCAGTTGAACCCTGCGCTGTCCTCCCCTTTAATAATATGGAGATAACGCGCCTGAAATGTCCATTTTGGAAAGGGTTGATAACGCAAAACAGTGACCAATTCCTTAAAATTAGCACCTAGCGGGTGCGCTAATGGCTGACCAAAATGTGTCCAATTGCTCAGGCTATCAAAATGGCTATAAGTATAAGGCCGCACAGCATTGTATTCTACTTGCAGATCAAGGTGATTTACACCTGCCACATTGGTATATTTCAGCCCAATTTGCTTGGCAGATTTATTGCCCCACCATCCACGTTCTGTGGGATTATACAGGGCAGCAAAAAGGAATTCATCGAGCAGCAATTGGCCATATATTTGAAACCGTTTTGCAATATTCCAAGAAAAATCAGCGCCAAGTAATACATTATCTGAACTGCTAAATCCGCCTTCAATCGTGCGATATAAGATGACTGGATTGATGTATTGTAGTTCAAAACCAGTAGTGCGTTTGAAAGAAACCGCTTCAAAAACACCAAATTTGAGGTTCTTTGTTGCCTCGAAATTCAGATAATGAAAAACACCAAAACGTTGGTCTTCGCCATTGCGTGGATCTAACGCACTAAGCGGCCTGGATAGATCAACATAGTAGTTTTCGTAGGTAAATTTCCAGACTTTTGTCCTTAATTTAGCATAAAAATAATTATTGCTAAAATCAGATACAAACATACTCCGGTAGCCTTGTCCTATAAAATGCCTGCCGTGTCCGAGTTGGAAACTAATTTGTTTGGTCAGCGGCGCAGCAATATACCCAACGGCATTATTAAAGTCGTAGCCGCTTATTTTATCCGTTACTGTACTACTATAGGATTTGAAGAAGCCATTTCCGGGAATAGCATTATTCTCATTGATCCATCTAGTGGTAAAAGTATTAAAACGCGCTTGTGACTCTAAAAAACTGGTATAAACATGTACTTTCTTGCCAATTCGAGCACGAATTTCAGCACCGCGCTGATTGGCAAAAAGTATATTGTCGTTGCCGCGCTCTGGTGAAAAACCAAAATTGAACATAGCGTTGGCACGAACAGAGAAATCAGGACTGTCGTATTCAATTAAATGCGTTTTGGTAGGATAAAAATGGCGAAAAATACGACGGCGGCTATATTTCAACAAAGTATCACCCGGAAAAAACTCATTATTATCGCGCTCCAGCCAACCTATATCTTTTAAATCCCGCTCCGACAAGATAACCCCACTCGTCCTGACATTTTGGATAAATTGCACCGCTTCTTGTCTTGAAATAGGCAGCGTAACATTATCTACATGCACACCAGTTTGCACCGATAAACGATGCAATATATCATAACTGGGCGAATTGAGCGGAATACCTGTGTCTTGCGCCCATAATTTGATGGGAAGCAGCAATAACAGGGCGAAATAAATATTTTTCAAATTGAAATTTAGTAAACTGTAAAATAAGTTTTTTTAGGTTTTGAGGTCACTATTTTCAGGATATTTGTAGCAGTTGACCGACCCAGAATGGGTCAGATGTTTATAGCAAAATCGCGGTTTCAATACGCGTGCGACCCTGTAGGGGTCGAATGTCATACAGCCACATTCTTCTATAAACATTTGACCCATTCTGGGTCGGTTACACCGTCAAAATATAAAAAAAACTTATTTTACAATGTATTTAGCATATCTAGGGACAATACTTATTACAGCCTCCAGTACGTCATACCTAATGCTTTGATGGCTTTGCGGTCCAGCACGCCTTTAAGATCCATAATAACGGGTTGCTCGGTGGTAATGGCATCCAGATAACTCGTTTCAAATTTTGTATATTCCTGATGCGCCACAGCCACCACTATGGCATCATAACCATTCGTGATTTGATCTATCATGGTCAATTTGTATTCATGCGCCATTTCGTTGGGAGAAGCATGTGGATCGTGGAGTTGTACATTGATCGAGTAATCCATTAATTCGCGTACGAGATCAATCACTTTGGTATTTCTAATATCGGAGACATTTTCTTTAAAAGTAACACCGAGCACCAAAACCTTACAGTTTCTAGGGTTTTTGCCCCTTTCAATCAACATTTGCACCAAGCGTTTGGCGATATGCGCTGGCATACCATCATTGATCCTGCGACCACTCAGAATGACTTGAGGGTCGTACCCTACCTGCTTGGCCTTGTGCATTAGGTAGTAAGGATCAACACCGATACAGTGTCCGCCGACCAATCCGGGGTATAATTTGATAAAATTCCATTTAGTGCCAGCGGCTTCTATCACTTCTTGTGTATCAATGCCCATTTTATCAAAAATCATCGACAATTCATTCATCAAAGAAATATTAATATCGCGCTGGGTATTCTCAATTACTTTTGCGGCTTCGGCTACTTTGATGGACGATGCGCGAAAAACGCCGGGTTCGATAATCGTTTCATACACTTTGGCGATTTCATCACAAGCAGCATCATCAGAACCGGAGACAATTTTTAGGATTTTTGTAAGGGTACGCACCTTGTCGCCTGGCACAATACGCTCCGGAGAGTAACCCAATCTAAAATCGCCATTCGCCAAACTTAGCCCACTTTCGGCCTCGAGAATAGGTAAACAATCTTCTTCCGTACAGCCTGGATAAACGGTGCTTTCAAAAACGACATAATCTCCTTTTTTGAGCGATTTACCCACACTCGCAGATGCTTTTTCGAGCGGTGTAAGGTCGGGAACTTTATGGTCGTCCACATCAGTAGGTACCGCGACAATAAAAAAGTGTGCTTTATCTAGGTCATCCCGCTGTGCTGTAAATTCAATATCGCAACCTTCAAAAGTGCTGGCATCTAGTTCTTGTGAAGGGTCGATTCCATTACGCATCATATCAACGCGGGCTTGGTTGATATCAAAACCAATGACCTTAAAATATCTAGCCAATTCCAAGGCAATAGGTAGCCCGACATAACCTAAGCCAATCACTGCAATGGTTTTATTTTTTTGCTTTAAATCTTGAAACATCCTTCTATTTTTAAAATGGCTTCGCCGTTGATAAGTCGCAGGGACTTACCTTCTAAAACCTATATTTATCTAGTAAAACACTATTTTTTGCCTCTAAATGCCCCAAATTCTGGCGTTTTGGCAAAACAACTTATTTACTCCACAGCAATAGCGGCAGCGGAGTAGTATTGAGTTGATCGGCTAGATTCACATCATTTTCGGCATAAATCAGAAAACGAATACGCCTATCAATCAGTTTTTCTGCTTTTTCTACCAATTGGACAAGGTAATTTTTATCCACATTACCCACTAAGAGCAAATCAATGACAGGGCTATTACGACCTTTCGCAAAGTCTCCGGTCACATATACGCGCTCTACTTCGCCCAATCTTTCGATTACATTTTCGATAATCTGATCGAATCCAATATTTTTAAGAACGATATTATGGATTTCTCGAAAGAGCGGATGTGCGGTATTAGCGTTAAAAAATTTTTTATTGCCTTGGGTATGCGATTGAATCATACCCGCCTCTTCAAAACGGTTCAATTCTAAACGAATGGCATTGCTAGACTCCCCAAACTCGGCTTCTAAACCTCGTAGGTACGCAGTGGTATTGCTGTTTAAAAAGAATTTTAACAGCAATTTGACCCTAGTTTTAGATGAAATGAGTGTTTCTAGCAAAATAAAATTATTATTGAGCAGCAAAGTTACTCATTCTTTCAAACATGGAATTTCATTGTTCGTAAATTTTTTTTTAAATTTCTATGACAAGGGTATCGCAAGTAGTACCGTTCTTTGCACAAAATTTGAGTAATCCAAATCCACTAGCAGATCAAAAATGGTCGATAAGCAAACGATTTCAAGCCGTTTTCAAGCACTTCAAGATGCTATTTGCGCTGCTTTAGAAGCCGCAGATGGTGCACAGTTCAAAGAGGACTTATGGACACGTGCAGAAGGTGGCGGCGGTAGGACAAGGATTCTGGAAGGCCATATCATCGAAAAAGGTGGCGTACTCTTTTCGGAGGTACACGGTGCACTACCCGATGCTATTGCGAAAAGTATGCAATTGCCGCCAACTGATTTTTTTGCCACTGGCGTATCTATCGTTTTGCATCCTAAGAATCCCCTTGTGCCGATCATTCACATGAATGTGCGTTATTTTGAGACAACAGGAGGCGAAAAATGGTGGTTTGGAGGAGGCATTGATCTTACGCCACACTATGTACACGAAGGCGAGGCGCGTTTTTTTCATCAGGCATTGAAAAATACGTGTGATCGTTATCATCCGGATTTTTATACGAAGTTTAAGGCGAATGCAGATGACTATTTTTTTATCAAGCATCGCAACGAGACACGAGGCATCGGTGGTATTTTCTTTGACTATCAAGATGAAAAAACAGGGCTAACAAAAGAACATCTCTTTGATTTTGTGGTTGCAGTAGGAGAGACTTTTGCGCCCACTTATACCCATTTGATGCGCGAAGGTCAAAATCGGCCTTTTACAGCACAAGAAAAACACTGGCAAATGCTCCGTCGGGGGCGTTATGTAGAGTTTAATTTGGTATGGGATAGGGGTACAAAATTTGGACTGGAAACCAATGGCCGCACGGAAAGCATATTAATGAGTATGCCACCGGGCGCTAATTGGGTATATAATTTCCAACCCGAGGCAGGTAGCCCGGAAGCGGAAACATTGAACTGGCTCAGAAAGGGCGTAGATTGGGTTTAGGTAATTTTTTAAAAAAATGCTCAAAAAAAACGAAGTAACATTAGCCGAAGCCATGCAGATGATGCTGCAGGAATTCAAGTTAAAATCGCGGTTCGACGAAACGCGGGTGCGGGTACTATGGGCAAAATTGATGGGTAAAACCATTGATACCTATACAACAGAACTCTATGTCCGAAAAAAAGTACTCTACCTTACTATTATTTCGGCACCCTTGAAGCAGGAATTGTCGTTTTCAAAAGAAAAAATAATACAACTCATCAACGAAGAGATGGGGCAGGTGTATATTAAAGAAGTCGTAATAAAATGATCTCCAATGGTCGCTTCGCTCCATCCTCGGTCACTTCGGCTTCGCTCAGTGACCGAGGATGGACCGAAGCGACCATTGGAGCACACACACAACAAAAATGGAACAGTTAAAAAAGGCGATTGAGCAACGTATATTGGTCATTGATGGCGCAATGGGTACGATGATCCAACGGTTCAAATTGACCGAAGCGGATTTCAAAGGGGAGCAATTCAAAAACCATCCTTATGATTTGCAGGGTAATAATGACATCTTGTGCCTAACCCGCCCGGATGTGATTGAAGACATTCACCGTCAGTACCTCGAGGCTGGTGCCGATATTATTGAGACCAATACGTTTAGTAGCACCTCCATTGCTCAAGCGGATTACCACTTGGAGCATATAGCCTACGAACTAAACGTCGCAGCCGGGCAGGTGGCACGCCGTGCCGCCGATGCTTATACCGCCATGAATCCCAACAAGATGCGTTTTGTGGCGGGTGCTGTGGGGCCTTTGAATAAAACACTCTCGCTCTCTCCAGATGTGAACAATCCGGGGTATCGGGCGGTGACCTTCAAGGAAGTAAAGGAGGCTTATGCTGTTCAAATTCGCGGTTTAATGGACGGTGGTGTTCATATCATATTGGTAGAAACAATTTTTGATACCCTCAATTGTAAGGCTGCTTTATTTGCTATCGACGAGGTTTTTGAAGAAAAAGGGGTAAAACTCCCGATTATGATTTCAGGGACGATCACCGATGCATCGGGGCGCACCTTGAGTGGCCAAACGCCAGAAGCCTTTTGGGTTTCGGTGAAACATGCACGTCCGTTTTCTATTGGATTAAACTGTGCATTGGGTGCCGCCGAAATGCGTCCACACTTGGAAGCATTGGCAAAAATCGCTCCCGAATGCTATATTTCTGCTTATCCAAATGCCGGATTACCGAATGAAATGGGCGAATATGACCAAACCCCGCACGAAATGTGTGTATTTATCGAGGATTTCGCAAAATCGGGGCTGGTCAATATTGTTGGTGGATGCTGCGGCACTACGCCAGATCATATCCAACATATCGCCGAACATGTCGATCATGGTCGTGGGATAAAGCCAATTCCACTTTCGGAGCGTTATACGATGTATGCTGGCTTAGAGCCGCTTATTGTACGCGAAGAAACCAATTTTATCAATATTGGCGAACGCACTAATGTGACTGGTTCTGCTAAATTTGCCACTTTGATTAAAGAAGGTAATTATGCGGAAGCCTTATCGGTAGCGCGCCAACAGGTAGAAGGTGGTGCCCAAATTATTGATGTCAATATGGATGAAGGTTTGCTGGATTCAGAAAAAGCCATGGTGGAGTTTTTGAATTTGGTGGCTGCCGAACCCGATATTTCGCGGGTGCCAGTTATGGTGGATTCTTCTAAATTCCATGTAATTGAAGCAGGATTACAATGTTTACAAGGCAAAAGCATCGTTAATTCCATTTCGATGAAAGAAGGAGAAGCCGAATTTATCCGCCAAGCCAATATTTGCCGCCGTTATGGTGCAGCAGTGGTGGTGATGGCTTTTGACGAATTAGGCCAAGCCGATACAAAGGAGCGCAAAGTGAGCATTTGCCAGCGCGCCTATAAAATATTGGTAGAGCAGGTTGGTTTTGATCCTACCGATATTATTTTTGACCCAAATATATTCGCTGTTGCAACGGGTATTGAAGAACATAACGAGTACGCCATTGCCTTTATCGAAGCCACCAAAGAAATAAAAGCCACTTGCCCGGGTGCCAAAATTTCGGGTGGCGTAAGTAACCTTTCTTTCTCTTTCCGTGGCAATAATGTAGTGCGGGAGGCGATGCACGCTGCGTTTTTGTACCATGCTATCAAAGCAGGGATGGATATGGGTATTGTCAATGCTGGTATGATTGAAGTATATGAGGAAATACCCAAAGAACTGTTGCGGCGTATTGAGGATGTGCTCTTCAACCGTAATTCGGACGCCACCGACGAGTTGGTGCGCTTTGCAGAGGGATTAAGGGGCACGAGCGGTGGTAAGGCCGTCGGTTCTGATTTATCTTGGCGTGAAAAAAGTTTGGAAGATCGTATTACACACGCATTGGTCAAGGGTATCACCGATTTTATTGATAAAGATATGGAGGAGGCATTGGCGAAATACCCGGCTGCGCTCCGTATTATCGAAGGGCCGTTGATGGACGGCATGAATGTGGTAGGTGATTTATTTGGTGCTGGGAAAATGTTCCTTCCGCAAGTCGTCAAAAGTGCGCGGGTGATGAAAAAAGCCGTTGCAGTATTGACACCTATTATTGAATTAGAAAAATCAGATAGTAGTGTAGATGTGCGCAAAACTGTGCTATTGGCTACTGTAAAAGGCGATGTACACGATATTGGAAAAAATATTGTAGGGGTAGTACTGTCTTGTAATAACTACGATATTATTGATTTGGGTGTTATGGTGCCTGCTGATAAAATTTTGGCAGCGGCTAAGGCACATAACGTTGATATTATTGGTCTTTCGGGTTTGATTACCCCTTCGCTCGACGAAATGGTATATGTCGCCAAAGAAATGCAGCGCCAAGGCTTTACAACACCGCTTTTGATTGGCGGCGCCACCACCAGCAAAACGCATACCGCTGTAAAAATAGAGCCACAATACCATAATGCGCCAGTGATCCACGTACTCGATGCGAGTAGAAGTGTCGCCGTGGTAAGTAGTTTATTGACCCAAAACGAGGGAGAAAATACTATTTTTGTGGATAATGTGAAAGCAGAGTATGAGAAAATTCGTTTTGATCGCGCCAATAAACAAAATACCAAGCAATACCTAGGCATTGAAGCCGCAAGGGCCAATAAAACAAAAATAGATTGGGCGAATTACACACCACCCAAACCTAAATTTATCGGCGTAAAGGTATTTGACCAATATTCATTAGAAGAATTATCCGAATATATTGACTGGACACCTTTCTTCCAGTCTTGGCAACTTGCGGGTAAGTTTCCAGCCATTTTGAAGGATGAAGTGGTAGGTAAAGAAGCGACGGTACTCTACAATGAAGCCCAGTCTATGCTGCGCAGGATCATTGATGAGCAGTGGTTGACCGCCAAAGCCGTGATCGGCATTTTCCCTGCCAATGCGGTACAAGATGATGATATTCAATTATTTACAGACGATACGCGCAATGAAAAAAGTGTTACTTTACACCACTTGCGCCAACAAAATGTAAAAGCCCCGGGCCAGGCCAACTACTGTTTGAGCGATTATATATCTCCGTTGGGCAATGATTATATTGGTGCTTTTGCTACGACTGCAGGGATAGGTATTGAGCCGTATGTAGCGGCATTTGAACAAGAGGGCGATGATTATTCAGCCATCATGCTCAAGGCTTTGGCCGATCGTTTGGCGGAGGCGTTTGCGGAGCGGATGCACGAGCGTGTGCGCAAGGAATTTTGGGGCTATGCTACCGATGAACAACTTGAAAACACGGCCTTAATTGATGAGTGTTATCAAGGTATTCGGCCTGCTCCGGGTTATCCTGCTTGTCCTGACCATACGGAAAAGGCACTTTTATGGGATTTATTGCAACCGGGTCAAATTGAGATGCAGATCACGGAGAGTTTTGCGATGTATCCGGCTGCTGCGGTAAGCGGTTGGTATTTGAGCCATCCTGAATCCAAGTATTTTGGATTGGGACAAATAGGTAAAGATCAGGTTGCTGATTATGCAAAAAGGAAAGGGATGGATTTGGAAACAGCCGAGCGTTGGTTGGCACCAGTTTTAAATTATTAATGATGAAGATAGAGGACAAAATTGATGATTTTATCCGTCAAAGTAGTAGATTTCTGATCACTTTACCGCCATTAAAAATGCTGGTTCGGTGGTCGAAAACACATTCTTTACCAGGTTTAAAGCGGATACCGTTGTTCAATTTGGTACAGTTTATTGGTAAGGAGTTACAAGAAGATACCATTATTACGCGTGCCAACAGCATGGCGTTCAGTTTCTTTTTGGCCATTTTTCCGGGTATGATTTTTTTGATTACCCTACTCCCCTATTTACCGTACGGCGATAATTTTTTTATTACTTTAGAGCGTTCGATTAATGAAATTATGCCCGGCGATTCCGGCAAATGGGTCTTTGAAACCGTTCGGGATTTGCTCAAAAACGAACGTAGAAACCTACTATCGTTTGGTTTTTTATTGGCGTTATGGTTTTCCAGCAACGGCATGATGTCGATGATGAATGGTTTAAAAAAGGAGCATCGAGAAGTATTTAAGCAAAGAAATGCCTTTGAGGAACGATTTATTGCTATAAAACTCACCTTTTTGCTCACGATGATCCTTTTTGCTTCGGTCATATTGGTGATTATGGGCAACACGATACTGAATTATATATTTACCTTTATTCGGTTTGACTGGTTTACGAAAATGGTCTTTTTTGCCTTTCGATGGGTGGTAGTTTTGTTCTTATTTTACTCAGGTATTTCTGTGCTGTATAGGTATGGGTCTTCTGCCAGAAAGCGTGTACCTTTTATCAATGCGGGGGCTACTTTTGCTACCTTACTTTCTATTGGGGCATCATGGGGTTTTTCGTTTTACGCCGATAATATCAGTAATTTTAACACCGTTTATGGTTCTATCGGCACCATAATGGCCTTTATGCTTTGGATTCAATTGAACTGTATTGTATTGTTGATGGGTTTTGAATTAAATGCAGGTATTGCGGTGATAAGATCAAAAGCATTTGCAGATAACTAATTAATAATGAAGGAATTAGTAAGAAAAAACATATTAAACTTAACGCCTTATTCTTCAGCACGTGATGAATTTAAAGGCGAAGCGTCTGTCTTTTTAGATGCTAACGAAAATAGCGAGGGCAGCCCCTACCCTACTTCATACAACCGCTATCCAGACCCACAGCAGAAAAAAGTAAAATTGCTTTTATCGAAAGTAAAACAAGTAAAACCCGAACAAATTTTTCTTGGAAATGGTAGCGATGAAGCCATTGATTTATTGTTTCGCATCTTCTGCGAACCCGGAAAAGATAATGTAATTGTACTGCCACCTACTTATGGTATGTACGCCGTACAAGCCAATATTCATGGTACCGAAATTCGGCAAGTGCCGCTCAATTCAGATTTCCAACCCATTCCATCGGAAATATTAAAAGCCGCAGATGAACATACCAAATTGTTATTTCTTTGTTCCCCCAATAACCCAAGCGGCAACTTATTCGATAACGAATTGATCGAGGAATTACTCCTAAATTTCAAAGGAATTGTCGTGATTGACGAAGCCTATATTGATTTTGCGGAGGCTGTTTCTTGGTCGCAAAAAGTGGAATCCTACCCCAATTTGGTGGTGCTACAAACACTTTCAAAGGCTTGGGGATTGGCAGGACTGCGCGTGGGCATGGCAATAGCACCAGCCGAAACAATCCAATATTTCAATAAAGTTAAATATCCTTATAATATCGGTAATGCTACCCTCTCGATCGTTGAGGAAGCACTTCAAGACACCGCAGCATTTACTAAGATTTTAAAAGAACTAAAAACTAATAAGAAAATATTGGAAAAGGAAATGGATACTATGGAAATACTAAAAAAGGTATATCCATCGGATGCTAATTTCTTTTTAGTAAAAGTCGATAATGCACAGGAAACTTACGATTTTTTGGCAAAAAATGGCGTTATTGTACGAAATAGAACAAAGGAAGTACACTGCGAAAACTGTTTGCGCATCACAGTAGGTACTGCGGAGGAAAACCAGAAATTGGTGGAAGTGCTTAATGCGTTTTCAAGCGACGGTATCTCATCATCTTAGGCATTATTGCACCTAAGTTTTGGAATTGTTGAGGCCTTCAAGTTCGCGGAGGTAGTGAATTTGGGCTATTGTCGGGGTGACAAAAAAAAGTCGCCCCGACAATAGCCCAAATACAGTACCCCTACGGACTTGAAGTGCTCAATAATCCTAAACTAAGCAATAAACCAACCACGAAGTGGTTAAACTTGAATAGCCCCGAATGAAATTCGGAGGAAGATGGTTTGTAAATTCTCTTTTGTACTTTTGTGGGAGAAAAAAATGCACACCACATTTCTAACATAAAAAATGACAAAAAAAATAATACTTATAGCGGTTTTATGGATCGTTGCCACCTTGGCACAGCAGCAGTTATTCGCGCAAAAAGGAATATACCCCGTACAAACGAATATTACCCCAACGAGTTTTACATTGAATTGGTTAGACAATGCTCAAATTAAAGGAGCATTTTGGTATAAAGACAATACACCGCCTACTTGGATCAATAGCACAACCGATGACAACAAAAGGTACGCTCTCCAACTTGGCAACTTAGCACCTGCTACCGTCTATTGGGTACAAATGGCAACGATCACAGGGAAAGATACCCTTTTGTCAACAGCCATCCCCTACTCTACCCAATCATTATCAACAGGTGAAATAAAAGTATTTTTCAACCACTCTATTGATAATCAATTCGTTGGAAGCAAACTTCCATCGGGGACTTCGGGTACTGAATGCCTCAACGAAATCATTAATCGGATTAATAATGCGCAGCAAACCATCGATGTTGCCCTGTATAATAATAACCGTACCGACATAACGACTGCCCTCAAAAACGCAAAAACGAGAGGCGTGCAAGTACGTTATATAGCCGCCGCCGCTACTTTAAACAGTGCGCTAACGCCTGCGCCCGCATTTCCTGTAGTTTTTGGCAATACAGACAATTTGATGCATAATAAATTTATGATCGTTGATGCTAATTTGGTCAATGATACTTGGGTGATGGCCGGTTCAATGAATTGGACGACCTCCAATATCAACTCCGATTATAACAATATGCTGATGATTCAGGATCAAGCCCTAGCCAAGGCTTATGAGATGGAATTTAATGAAATGTGGGGCAGTACCGTAGAAATGCCCAACGCTGCTAATCAGAAATTTGGCAATACTAAAACCAATAACACACCGCATCAATTTGTGATTGGTGGCATTCCGGTGGAGTGTTGGTTTTCACCCAGCGATCAGGTGACCGATCAGATTGTTGCTACGCTCAATACCGCCAATTCGACGGTTGATTTTGGCTTGCTCACTTTCACTAAAAATGAACCCTCTAATGTATTGGTCAGCAAGTTCACAAATTCAAATGTCGCTGTTCGCGGTTTAATTGAAAATATCAACGATTCAGGTTCCGAGTTTGCTTACCTTCAATCCAAAGGTATTTCCGTAGCCGCACATACTTGGCCGAATCAAATGCACCATAAATACGCCGTTATTGACCCGATGCTACCCAATTCTGATCCAACAGTATGGACAGGATCGCACAATTGGACTTTTACGGCCGAAAACTTTAACGACGAAAACTCGCTTGTCATCCACGATAGCGATATTGCACGGCTGTACCTCGCGGAATTTGAGGCACGTATTACAGAAAACCCCGTAGCAACCACAGCGCCTCAACAGGTCGGGTTCAGGCTTCAACCCAATCCAACAGAAGATCAATTTATGGTCGTGAGCGATCAATTTGACCTTTCAAAAGATACCAAAATTCAGGTTTGGTCGAGTTCAGGTGCTTTGTTATTAGAGCAATTATTTAACCCCGGGCAAGCCATTTCAACATCTAATTTGCCAGATGGCTCGTATATTGTAAAAATAAAAAGTCGTAATGGATTCGCCGCTCTTCCGCTGCAAAAAATTTCACGTTAACCAGTCTGGCGCAGCGCACCCCATTGGTACAGATAGCATTTTGATTGGGGCTTGGGCAGACCTGACCGATGTTCGGAAGGTATTAGATATAGGTACTGGCACAGGAATTATCGCTTTGATGATGGCGCAACGCCTATCTGATCAAGCAGATTACTCGGTAGATGCCGTAGAGATCGATGCCAATTCTGCACAATGCGCGCAAGAAAATTTTATGGCATCGCCATGGAATAAACATTTGGCAATCAATACATTATCAATACAGGAATTTGCCCAAAGCAGGCCATTGAGCCAATATGATTTAATCATTAGCAACCCGCCATTTTTTAACAATTCCCTATTATCGGCAAATTTAGAAAGGCAACAAGCACGCAGTACCGTTACGCTTAATTTTGAAGATTTATTAAAGGCTGTATCAACGCTTTTAAGTCCCAAAGGCCGCTTCTGTGTGATACTCCCAACCGCAGAGGGTCGTCAATTATACGAAATGGCTGCTTGCATGGGGCTTTATTATACGGCAATAACGGCGGTAATCGGGAAGGAGGGCAAACCAACAGAGCGGCTTATGATACAGTTGGAACGTAATCCGTATTTTCAAAAAAAAGAGCGTTTAGTCATTTATGGCTTAGATGGGAAGCACACCAAGGATTACCTAGACCTAACAAAAGACTTTTATTTGTAATTTTATGAGTATCAACATCATCAATATATTTATTAAAAACCCTCGATTGGGCTATGTAAAGACGCGTTTGGCGGCTACCCTGGGCAACGAGGCAGCATTACGCATTTATCATTTTTTATTGGACAAAACAAGAGCAGCCGTAGTGCAAGTCCATGCCAAACGTTGGCTTTGGTACAGCGATACCATTGCAGCAAATGATGATTGGGACGATGCTCATTTTCATAAAAAAGTGCAAGTCCCCGGCGACTTAGGAGCGCGGATGTATGGCGCATTTCAGGCGGCTTTTGCAGAGGGAGCCACCAAAGTCATTATTGTTGGCAGCGATTGTCCTGAACTGAATGGCGACTTACTTGAACAAGCATTGGAAGTATTAGAACACCATGATTTTGTGATCGGGCCAACACCCGATGGTGGTTATTATCTATTGGGAATGAATCATTTACACCAAGAAGTATTTCAGGATATTGAGTGGAGTACCGATGCGGTGTATGCCACAACAGCCGCCATAATTAAAAGACTGGGATGTACAAAATTTGATTTAGTGCCATTATCCGATATTGACAATGAAACGGATTGGCTCCATTACCAGTCGCGATATAATTTACAGGATACGCCGTAGTTTTGTTTTCACATTTCAATTAATTACCTTTGCCCCATGTCATTGTCCTTACAACGTATTTTTGCAAAATACTCCGGTTTTTTACGCACAGTAAAAGCGGTATATGTGATCAACAACCTGCTCAATGCGTCTGCATTACGGCGCAATAAGTCGCTGTACAAACAATTCGGGTTGAAAAAAAGTATTTTTAGCCCATTGAGCAAACATGATTTTGAACGTGTGCGCAAAGGTGAAGTCCCATGGATTGACCAAGCGGATGCTTTGGAAAAACTCTCGACCAATTCGGAGATTCATCAGTTTTCGCCAAATGTTCAGGCGCAAATCAAACAATTTATTGAGCAGGGTTATCTTATTTTAGAAAACTTTGTTCCAGCCGCTGAAACGGATGCGCTCAACCAAGAAATTGAACAATTACTGATCGAAGGTAAAGCAGGTTTTAATTTTACTGGTAGAAAAATATTTAACCTGTTTGAAAACAGTACCTTAGCCAACGAGCGTTTTTTCAGACGGCCAGAATTGATCCAAATCCTCACTTTTTTGTTGGGTAAAAAAATTATTCCTTTCCAAACGTTGAATTTCAATTTGGGTAGCGAACAACGCCCCCACTCCGATGCGATACACATGACGACCGAGCCACAAGGATATATGATTGCTGCCTGGTACGCCTTAGAAGATTGTACGGAGATGAATGGCCCTTTGGTATATTATCCGGGTAGCCACCGATTGCCGTTTGTTAGTACAGATGATTACAACTCTGGTGATTCTACTTTTTTGGTAGGGAATGATAGCAATGCGCGTTATGAGGATAAAATAGCAGAAATTATTGAACAAAATAATTTAAAACCTGCTACTTTTTTAGCCAAACGAGGTGATGTTTTAATTTGGCATTCCAATTTGATCCATGGCGGCAGTCCCATAAAAGGAAGCCCAACGGACGGCAAGCCCATCACAAGGAAAAGTATGGTTTGCCATTATTTTGCAGATGATGTGATTTGTTACCACGAAATGTTGCACCGCCCTGCATTGATCAAAAACACTTAGTACCTTTACACTGTATGGAACTATTACAACAACATATACAAGCCCTTGTTTTTGCTTCACCACAGGCTTTACCATTGCACGAAATACTCGTTGTGGTACAAGAAGCATTACAACCTGATATTACCGAAGCAGATCTTCAAGCGGCGATTATTGGTATTCAAACGCAGTTCAAATCTGATAGTTTCGCGTTTGAGTTGGTAGAAATTGGCGGCGGGTATCAGTTTTTAACCAAGGGAGCATACCATAATACTATTGCCATTCACCTGAAACAAAGTACCAAAAAACGGCTTTCTCAAGCAGCCATGGAAACAATGGCCATTGTGGCTTACAAACAACCTGTGAGCAAGTCGGAGTTAGAAGAAATACGAGGCGTGAGTTGTGATTATGCTATTCAAAAACTTTTGGAGAAAGAATTGGTTATAATAAGTGGAAGAAGTGAAGGCCCCGGCAGGCCGCTGCTA
Source organism: Bacteroidota bacterium (assembly GCA_041160955.1). Taxonomy (GTDB): domain Bacteria; phylum Bacteroidota; class Bacteroidia; order Chitinophagales; family Saprospiraceae; genus M3007. The sequence continues at coordinate 793 of JBEAVK010000038.1, read as the reverse complement.
TACGGTACTTCTGATAAATTTATGGATTATATGGGTATAAATAGCCTTAATGATTTGCCTAAACCCAAAGATTTTAAAGAAGTGGAAAACAGTATAGGAGATGTTCCCCCCTTAGAAGAAACATTTGAAAGCCAAAACTAGCAAATTATGGAATTAGTAAACAGAGTGGCCCAAAGTGGCCTAGTAACCCTTGATTTAGAAACTTTTTATCCAAAAGGGGAGATCGTTGGATTCGATCTCAAAAATTACTTGTTCATGGAAATGATCTTGAAAGAAAAAGACTTTCGGGCAGCATTAGATGAACATAATTGGGCGCAATATACCGACAAAAACCTCGCTGTTTACTGCTCCGCAGATGCTATTATTCCCATGTGGGCATATATGCTTGTCGCCACACACGCTGCTCCTTTTGCTGCTGATATTGTACAATCTACACCAGAGCAATTACCCGAGATCGTATTTTGGAAAAAAATAGCAGCATTGGATATTACCCAATATGCTGGTAAAAGAATGGTCGTAAAAGGCTGTAGCGATCAGCCCGTACCGCCTTCTGCCTACTTAGAAATCACAAGACGGTTACAACCCATTGCGCAAAGTATCATGTTCGGCGAGCCCTGCTCCACCGTACCTGTCTATAAAAAAGCGAAAATCACTTCTATATCGGAGTGATTTTTCTATTTATAGTGCGTTTTTTTCATCCTGAGGTATTGTTCTTAAGGGTATGTCCAGCATGCCCGCTACGGCTGCAAGTGGCAAGTTTTGCTGGATCAGGAAAACCTAGACATTCGCTTAG
>JBEAVK010000003.1:0-14078 GCA_041160955.1 Bacteroidota bacterium | reverse complement strand
AGGCTTAATTTTGTAAAAAGCCCAAAGGCAAACAAACCCAAAAGCGGCCCATAAGTATAACCTGCTAACTTAAAGATAAGTCCCAATACGGCACCATCACTAAAGGCGTGCAACAACTGGATGATTAAGACAAAAGCCAATGAAAATCCGAGGTGAACATACGTGCGCTGCCGATGCAACTCCTTTTCGACGGCTGCTCTTCGAGCTTCGTTCTCACTATCGCTGATGTATGGATCTTTTGGAATATTGGCTTTTTTCTCAAAATTGAGAAAATCAACGCAAAAGGAGGTCGTGAGTGCTGTAAGTGCACTATCGGAACTAGAATAGGTACTGGCGACCAATCCGAGGATAAAGAAAATGCCCGCCGCTGCATCCAAATGGCTAAAGGCAATTTTAGGGTATAATTGATCGCTTTTAGTGGGGATTTCGATCCCAAGGGAATTAGCGTACATGTACAACAATGCGCCCAAGATCATAAATGCAACATTAATTACAATCAGGTAGCCACAGAATACGAACATGTTCTTCTGCGCCTCTTTAATGTTTTTACATGCCAAATTCTTTTGCATCAAATCTTGGTCAAGGCCTGTCATCGCAATGGCTACAAGCGCACCACTTAGAAACTGTTTAACAAAATGGTTGGGATCGGTAGCAAAATTATCCCAAAAGAACATTTGGCTATATCGGCTCTGGCTTACCGCCGTCCAAATTTCGCCAATTCCATTAAAACCAAGCACTTTACCTACCGAAAAAACAGTCCAAACTACTGCTGCAATAAAAAACGTAGTCATAATGGTATCCGTCCAAATGATAGTTTTCAGACCACCTTTGAACGTATAAGCGTAAATCAAGGCCAGCATAATAAATACAGTGGCAACAAATGGTACACCAAGTGGGCCGAATACCAAATTTTGCAATACCACCGCTGCTAAAAACATCCGAGCCGCCGAACCTACAGTACGCGAAATAATGAAAAACACTGCACCCGTTTTGTAGGAATTATATCCCAGCCGCTGTTCCAAATATCCATAAATCGTAGTAAGTTGCAAACGGTAATACATCGGCATAAGCACTGTAGCAATAAAAAAATAACCGACCAAATACCCCAAGACCACTTGTATATACCCAAAGCCGCGATTAATCACCATTTCTGCCCCCACTGATCCGGGCAACGAAATAAAGGTAACGCCGCTGATACTCGTACCGATCATGGCATAAGCCACTACATACCACGGAATGTTCCGATTGGCAAGAAAAAAGCCCTCATTTGTGTTGTTTCGTCCAGTAAACCAAGCTACCCCGATGAGCATCAGGAAGTAACCAATAAGGATTACGAGTACAATAACAGGTGATAGATATCCTTCCATAATCTAATTTGAGCACAAAATGGTGCAACTTTCAGGGGCAAAGGTAATTTTTTTTCAACTTTAACAAGATTTATCTGGTGTAAATAAAAAAACCCTTTACCTTTGACCTGTCTTTTAACCAACCCGTTTCTTTATATGTTTGACCGTATAATAAGGAATTTTACACAAAACGGTAAAAACGAGACCGTTGACAACCAAGGGAAATCTTCACTAGATGAACTAGCGGAGAACTCTCAAATACTGGACAAAGATAAAATGTCCCGTATCGAAGGTGGTCATACCAACAACCAGCATTTTAACGATGACCGGTTGGATATAACCTCTATGCCCGGCGGTGGCACTCCATCTTAATCTTTTACGTGGCAAAAAACTTAGAAAGTCATTCTGTTTGGTCAGGATGGCTTTTTTTATCCCCCTTTATCCCCTGCTGTAATGCAATTGCTTCACAACGACAATGATTTTGTTGCCATACTCAAACCTGCGGGAATTGGTGTTCAGCCCGATAAAACAGGCGAACCGAGTCTTTTAGATCAAGCAGCACTTCACTTAGGGCAATCCCTTTTTGTCATTCACCGTATCGACCGCCCTGTGAGTGGCATTGTACTTTTTGCCAAAAACAAAACCGCTGCATATGCCTTGAGCGAGCAGTTTAAAGAACGTAGTTTATCAAAAACATACCTTGCTGTTGTGGCAGTACTGCCCGCGCCTACTGAGGGCGAACTTGTCCACTACTTTGAAAAAAATGAATCGAGCAACAAAAGTCGAGTTTATTCAGAAAATAAGGCGGGCCGCGAAAAAGGTATTTTAAAGTATCGGGTATTGGGGCGTTCGGAGCGTTACCACCTGCTCGAAATTCAATTATATACTGGAAGGCACCATCAGATCAGGGCGCAGTTGTCGGCTATTGGCTGTCCTATTAAAGGTGATATAAAATATGGTGCTAAACGTGGTAATTTAGATCGATCTATACACCTGCATGCGCACAAAATGACAGTAAAACAGCCTACAACAGGTGAATTACTCCGATTTGTGGCAGATGTTCCTGGTAATGATGCTGTTTGGAATGCATTCCAACACGTGATTAATACTTACTGATTCTACGGTTACTTTTTCTTTTTACCAGTATCTATAGCCTTTGTTTTAGATTTTACAGCAACTTTGGGCTTTCCGGGGTTGCCTTCAAAAATCATAACAGCAAGTGGTGCTAATTTAAACGAAACCGAGTAGTCCTGTCCATGTGATGCTTTTTTTGTGGCCTTCAAATCACCATTTACCATACCAGAGCCACCATATTTTTTATCATCGCTATTCAGCACCTCTTTCCAAGTACCACTTGATGGCACCCCAACACTATATTGCTCCATAGCATTGGCTTGGAAGTGGCAAACGACTAAAAGCACCTGATCTGTTTCGTTGCCTTTGCGCAAAAAGGAAACAACGGAGTTCTCGGTATCATCGCCGCTGATCCATTCGTAGCCCTCGGGAGAAAAAGCATTGCGCCAAAGGGCCGGATAATGGACATACATTTTATTGAGGTCGCGTACCCATTCCTGGCAACCTTTGTGTAGTTCATACTGAAGCAATTCCCAGGTTACGCCACGATCATGGCTCCATTCGGTAGTTTGTGCTATTTCACCGCCCATAAAGAGCAAATGCGTACCGGGGTGCGTCCATTGGTGACCAAATAATGCGCGCAAATTGGCGTGTTTTTGCCATTCATCACCAGGCATTTTAAACAGCAAGGATGACTTGAGGTGTACTACTTCGTCGTGGCTGAGTGGTAACATAAATCGCTCAGAGAAAGCATATACCATGGAGAACGTAATCTCGTTTTGGTGCCAACGACGGAATGCGGTGGGGCGCTTAAAGTAATTGAGCGAATCGTGCATCCAACCCATCATCCATTTTTGGCCAAAACCTAGCCCCCCGTCCCATATTGGTTTGCTTACGCCGGGGAAAGCGGTACTTTCTTCGGCGATGGTTTCTACACCGGGGAATTCTTTGTACACCGTTTCGTTGAATTCGCGCAGTAATGAAATGGCCTCCAAATTTTCTTTACCCCCATATACATTGGGTATCCATTCGCCTTCTTTACGCGAATAATCGAGGTAAAGCATCGAGGCTACTGCATCCACGCGTAAACCATCCACATGGTACTGATCGAGCCAAAATAGCGCATTAGAAATTAAGAAAGACCGCACTTCATTGCGGCCATAATCAAAAATATAACTATTCCAATCGGGATGATAGCCCTTTCGAGGGTCTGCGTATTCGTATAAATGCGAACCATCAAATAAGTACAGGCCATGTATATCGCCCGGAAAATGGGAAGGAACCCAATCCAAAATAACCCCAATACCTGCTTGATGGAAGCGATCGACTAAGAGTTTGAGGTCTTCAGGGTCACCAAAACGCGAAGTAGGTGCAAAAAAACCTGTTATTTGATAGCCCCAAGAAGGGAAATACGGGTGTTCCATCATGGGCATAAATTCCACATGTGTAAAACCCATATCAGCAACATATTGAACCAGTTCGTCTGCTAACTCTTTGAAATTGAGAGACCTGTTACCATCTTCTATCTTTTTTTTCCAAGACCCTAAGTGCACTTCATATACCGACCAAGGTTTTGGTTTTCCCGCAATCTCGGTACGAAGTGCTAACCAATCCTGATCCTGCCATTCATAAGAACGATCCCAAACCATACTTGCGGTGCGGGGTGGGGTCTCCCATTTGCGGGCGAATGGATCACCTTTATCCAATGCAGCACCATTATGCATCGTGATATGGTATTTATACACTGTTCCATGGCCAATACCGGGAACAAAGCCCTCCCAAATACCGCTTTTGTCCCATCGGGGGAGTAGCACATGTGTGTCAGGATTCCAACCATTAAAATCACCTGTTATGCTAACCCGTTTAGCATTGGGAGCCCATACGGCGAAATAAGTACCTTTCCGGCCATTTATTTCGATACAATGGCTGCCCATTTTTTCATAAAGACGAAAATGCTTGCCGGATTGATATAATGCAATATCAAAATCTGTTAAAAGTGAATGTGCCTGAACCATAAGTATTTGTTAGTAATGAGATTGCAAAAGAACGTGTTTTCTTTAATCGCACCAAGAGAAATGGTGTTTAATTTAATTTAAGTACTTGGACGCAATAAACAGACATTATACAGCATTAGTTTCGTATGCTTAGAATGGTTAATTTTCGCCAAATTTTCGTTAAATTTTTCGCCGGAAATACCCCATTTCGACTGCAAAATTTGCCTTGATTTGACAAAAATTTCCTCGTTTCAGCATTACGATCCTAATGCTGTATAATATCTAATTATTAAAAAAATACGGGTATTTAAAGCAAATTATGCTAATCTTAACAAATTGGCACAATTTTGGAATTAAAGGCGTTACTTTTTTCTTTTAACAATGTCGAAACGCCTATTATGAATCATTCTAGCTTGTTAAACTCATTAGAACTTTCAAAATTGCCTATTTTGAACGTTCTAAGCCAAGAACTACTCAACCAAGTAGTTACAAAGGTAAAAGTACATACTTTCTCCAAGAACAGTTTTATTTTTAAACCTGGCGAAAAAAACAACGAAGTTTGTTTACTCTTAGACGGTGTTATCAAAAATGGAATTATCCTTCCTGATGGGAAAGAGTTGATTCAGCATATCATTAAACCCTTAGATTTTTTTGGATTCGGTAGTCTAACAGGTAAATCTACTAGAGTCCATTATGCAAAAACCCTAAGCCAGTATTGCACGGTATTGACTATACCTTGCGAGATCATCGGCCAACTTATGCGCCAATCGGAGTCTTTTTCTAAAGGTATCGTTGAGATTGTAGCAAAAGCACTCTTCAGATCTGAAAAAAGGCTCGAAGTCCTACTCACTGCTGATGTCCGTACTCGTATTTCTTTTTTTCTGGAGGACAACTTGACCAGAAACAACTCGCCAATACCAATTGAAACCTTGCTACACGAGGGACTTACTCAGCAGGATATCGCTACTATGATAGGAGCAACCCGACAGACCGTTGCCATGGTATTGAATGAAATGAGGAAAGACGATAAAATTGAGTTTAACCGAAAAGAAATTGTAGTAAAATCGAGACAATCAATTGGTTCTGCATGAAAAAATGTCCAGTAGTATGCTAGAGAGCAGGTTAAATGTGTTCCAACCTAAATTTTTTCAACCGGTTGTACCACCCTGTCTGCTCCTTTTAGAAACGGGTGACATAATACCGCACATAATACAATAAAAACGCCAATGTAAAAATTTGTGGTTAAATGCTGATCTTCCCTAAAAATAAGAATCGCCAATGCTATGCCATAAACAGGCTCGAGATTTGTGGTTAAATTAACAGTAAATGCCCCTAAGTGTTTCAGCACTTTTAGTACTAAAAAATAGGTCAATAACGTGCAAAAGTAGGCCAGTACAAACAACCAAAGCCAATCCCAGCCAACCGGTACCATTGTATCCCAATGAGGTTGCACCACTGCCAATCCAATAGAAGTGATAATAACACCACCTGTTAATTCATAAAAACTCATAGTTAATGGCTTCGGGCTATAAAGATCAATTTCTCTTTTGTTAAAGGAGGTAAACACAGCGGCCAAAAGTGCCGCTAACATACCTACAATTACGCCTTGGCGCATCGTCCAATCCAAATCATCGACAATCAGCCACATACCGGGAAGTATAAGTATTCCTAGGGCTAATTCCTTCCAAACAAAGCGTTTTTTAAGGATAAATGGCTCTACCAAGGCCGAAAAAAACGAGGTCATGGCCATCATGGCGAGTGCCACGGAGGCATTGGATAATTTTATTGCCCCGTAAAAACAGAGCCAATGTAAACCAGTCACCATACCTATGCCCAACATGCGTAGTGCGCCATTAATGCCTGGCGCCATACGGTCGGCCTTATTGAGCATAAAAAACAGAGTGATACTGCACAAAAAAACCCTCCACCAAACCAGCGGCAAGGCTTGAAGACTAATTAATTTACCTAAAATAGCCGTAAATCCCCATACCAGTACACAAAAATGCAAAATGAGGTAAGCGCGTTGTTTCTCTGTCATGTATTAAGAATGAGCATGAATTAGATCTTTTGTTGCTTTATTTTGGAAAAGACTATATTTCGACCAAAAAATAAAGGGACACAAGCGCTAATATTGTTGAAGTAATTTTTGTCCCGTACATTTGCACATTGTTATGGAAAAAGTAAGAATAGACAAATGGCTTTGGAGTATTCGTATTTTCAAAAGCCGAACCCTCGCCACCGATGCTTGCAAGGGAGGTAAAGTAAAAATCGGCGGTGATTCCGTCAAACCTTCCTATCTGGTTGCCAGAGGCGAAACCGTGGTTTGCCGAAAAGATGGTTTTAACTTTGAATATAAAGTAATTGATCTCATCGAAAAACGCGTGGGCGCTCCTATTGCCCTAACCTGTTACGAAGATGTTACTTCTGAAACAGAGAAAAATAAATACAAAGCGTGGTTTGATAACCACCAGCAACAATCCGCAGAAGCGAGGGAACGTGGTGCTGGTCGCCCAACGAAAAAAGAACGCCGAGATATCGAAAAATACAAACTGTAAGCGGTTGTATCATCGGTATGGGGTTAAAAATACGAACAAAATAATATTTTGGTTGAAAGTAGAATCGGCGTAAAAGCGAGTCTAATATCGTCAATTTATGCAAATTCTGACCACAGAGTGGTCAAACATAACTGTTTGAGCATAGTAACGGCGTAGCAACTGGTCTAATATCGTCAGTATAAACAAATCCTGACCCTAATAGGGGTCAAACGTGAATAGCCCCGAATGAAATTCGGGTTCGATGTGTAAGTGTGTGTTTGTCAAAACCCTGAAGGGGTTTAAAGCAATGCAACACGCACAATACGTTGACGTTCAACTACTCCGTAGTTGTTAAAAAACACCGCATTCCAAAACCCTGAATTTCATTCTGGGCTATTCACTTTTAACCACTCCGTGGTTGGTATATTGCTAGACTGACGACCTTAAACTCGACTCAAGCCAACACTCAACCAAGTCTTTTTTGATATTTTATTTGGCTAAGATGCACCAAGGCATCTACTATTTGCATTGCGCCAAAATCTTCTCATGGTTCGCTACGTACGCCGGGTCATTATCTTTTTTTGCCAATTCGACACCCTTCAACGCATCCGCTTTCGCTACATCGCATTTGCCCAATTTGGCAGCAATTTTAGCACGAACATAATATGTCCAATACTGAGGGTCTTTTTCAACCAATTTATTAGACCATTCAAATGCCTGATTTAGATCGAGGTTGTTCTCAAAATAATAATTTGCAGCATCGTAATAAGTATCCGTAGTAATTTCCTTAGCCGCCATTTTTTCTTTAATCTCGGCCATGATTTCTGCTTTTGGGTCATGCGCTAGGTTGAATTTGATTTGCGCATTTTCCCAGCGGATCGCAATTTTAGCAGAAGTGGAGGTGAAATCTGTAAATTCCATCGTAAAATGCTCCTCTTTTTGCTTCGTTTTTTCGGTTTTTACTTTAATGCGGAGCAAATCTTCCGAATCTTTGTAATTATAAACGCCCCATTGGTCAAAATTTTTGGTGATAATTACAGTCCATTCTGTTTTGCCTGGTATCGTTGCAATACCGTATTTACCCGCTGGTAATTTTTGGCCTTCGATCGTCATGTCCTTTGTTGTAATCAAATTCGGAATTTTATTCGCACCCGTACGCCATACTTTATCAAATGGCACTAGCGCGCTTCCAATCATTTTACGACCTTTTAAAGAAGGGCGACTGTACTCAATAGTTACTTTGGACAATCCTACATTTTGGATGACCGTAGCAAAAGGACTTGGTGCTGGAGATTCGATTTGAGCATTTAATGTGCTTACGAAACAGCAAAAAAACAATGTTTTTAACAAAAATAAACGCATGTTGTGGTGTTAATTAGTTTGAGTTTTAAAAAATAAAGGCACAAATGTACATACTTCAACGGTATTCGTTTGTGCTATTGCTATATTGATTTTTAAGTTAAAAAAGTAATTTCGATACCATTTAGTACTATCATCACAGTAAAGTTCTGCTTCAAGATTTGCCCGTTTTGAAAAAAATATCGGTACATGATAACCAGTAAAAATACTAATTTTGCCCCATGAAATATTTAATCACTGGTTTAGGGAATATTGGCTACGAATACGATGGCACCCGACACAATATTGGTTTTGAGGTGGTGGACCAAATTTGTACAGCACTCGGCGGATCTTGGCAGCAAGATACCCACGGCGACTTAGCCGAAGTAAAACATAAAGGCCGTACTTTGATCCTGCTCAAACCCAATACCTATATGAACCTCAGCGGCAAAGCGGTGCGGTACTGGCTGCAAAAAGAAAAATTAACACCCGAAAATCTTATGGTCATCTGCGATGATCTCAACCTTGATTTCGAGCGGATTAGAATAAGACCCAATGGCTCCAATGGTGGTCATAATGGACTTAAAAGCATCCAAGAACTGCTTGCCACCTCCGATTACCCTCGTATGCGTATGGGCATCGGCAGCGCATTTTCCAAAGGCAAACAGGTCAATTTTGTGTTGGGGAAATGGACAGAAGACGAAAAGGCCGCATTGCCCAATATCCTCGAACGCGCAGCCGAAGCGGCCCAAACGTTCGCTACCATAGGATTAGACCGGGCAATGAATCTTTATAATAAATGATGCTAAATATTCTTTTCAATATGCGTAATACCCTCTTTGTCCTAGCAATGCTCTCTTTTTTTCAATCGAATGCTCAACTCTCGTTGGCCAAAATATTCACCGATCATGCCGTATTGCAACGCGACAAACCATTAAATATATGGGGTTGGGCCAAAGCGGGTACTAGTGTTTCGGTACAACTGAATAGCGTCACCAAAACGGGTAAAACTAATTCGGAGGGTAAATGGAATATTACGTTTCCGGCCTTTGATGCAGGCGGCCCTTATACCATGAAGGTGCAGGCTGAAAAAACAGTGCTGGAATTGAAGGATATTTATATTGGAGAAGTGTGGCTCTGTTCCGGGCAATCCAATATGGAATGGCCTTTATCACTAGCCAATAATGCCATTACGGAAGTGAAACGCGCCCGCGATCCCAAAATAAGGCATATTAAATTGGAATGCGACCTGAGCCTTACACCCAAGGACGATTTGATACAACCGCGCACCAATTGGATGGTTTGCTCTCCCAAAACATCCGCCGATTTTACAGCCGTGGGGTATTTCTTTGCACGTCAATTGCGCGAACAAATCGGCGAAGATGTGGCCATTGGCCTTGTAAATAGTTCTTGGGGGGGCTCACAACTAGAGTCATGGATGAGTAAAGAAGGTATGGCCGCGACAGATGAACTCAAATCATACGCCAATAATTTTCCAAAATCGTGGGAAGAAAGTGATCTTATCCTAAAAAACAGGGTACTCAAGCATTGTTTTGGCGAACGAATGCAGCCCGATAGCGCGTACCAAGAATCGCTTTATACCCAACCCGGTTTCGATTTTACCAAGTGGCCAACAGGATCGGCTCCACTGGCTTGGGACTGGCAAGGAATTTGGGCTTTTAGAGGCACTGGGTATATGGCCCGCAAAGTAGAAGTTGCAGAATTTTTAATAGATGCACCTGCTAAAATATATTTAGGCGAAAGCGATTTTCCCGTCAAAGTATGGGTAAATGGCCAACCTATGGAAGTGGATACGACCAACCACAAAATAACAGCCACCGTTCCAGTGGGTGTTTTCAAAACAGGTAAAAATGACCTTTTGCTCTATATCGGAGCGCAAAAAGAGCCTAATTGGTGGGGCATGGGACTGCATGGCGCACCCAAAGACCTGTACATTCAATGGCCCGATTTTACTATCCCGATTGATGGTGGTAATTGGCATATCATTCCGTCGTGGAATACGCCGCATACTTTTGCCCGCTCGCAAAACAACGCTGCTGCCATACTTTATAATGCCATGATTCATCCGCTGCTACCCATGGCTATGCGTGGCGTGCTTTGGTACCAAGGCGAAAGCAATGCCGAGCGTGCTTACCAATACCGCGCATCGTTTCCGGCCATGATTCAGGATTGGCGGCGGGCATGGAACGATGAATTTTCGTTCCTTTTTGTGCAATTATCGTCGTTTGGCTCCGATGTTTCGGCCAATGAAGGCAGTAATTGGGCCGAACTACGAGAGGCACAGGAAAAAGCCCTCGAATTGCCCAATACAAGCATGGCCATTTCTCTCGATATTGGTGATCCCGCCGATATTCATCCACGCAACAAACAAGATGTGGGTAAACGTTTGGCTTTAGCGGCGTTGAACACCGTATATAATAAGGATATTCCTTACCAAAATCCGCGCTTGCTCAATATTACTTGGGAGGCAGCAAGTGCTGTGCTCAATTTTGAAAATACAGGCACGGGCTTGGTAGCGAAGGACAAATATGGCTATATCAAAGGTTTTGAAGTGGCCGCAGCCGATCAAAAATTCTATTATGCCAAAGCCGAATTCCTCAATGACCGCCAAATATTGGTTACTCACCCAGAAGGCATGAAGCCAGTTGCTGTGCGGTACGCTTGGAGCGATGCGCCTGTCGATGCCAATGTATTTAATAGCAATGGTTTGCCGCTAGGGACATTTAGAACGGATAATTGGAAAGGAAAAACGGAGGGGAAAAAATTTGAATGAGGTTTTTTATTGTTAAATGATAAGAAGGACGATAAAAAAAGCAGCAGTGGCAAGTAGCAACGAAACACAGAGACCCATAAAGCCAAAAAGCATCCAACGCCAGGTGGTTTCCAGGTTCGTAAGTTGGTAAAAACGTTTCATCGCAATAAATAAAAACGAAAGGGCGGCAAGCACTAGAAAGAGTAAACCAATCTCGGGAATCTCTATTACCCAAAAGTCAAGGGCAAAGAAAACCGTAGTAACCAACAAAACGGCAGACATATAATGGAGCAAAAAGATAAAATGCTCCATATAATAGGCACGTCTTTTGCGCAAAACTAACCACAGCACAAAGGCCATAATTATAGTAAAGGCCAAAGTCGTCCAGGTGAGGCTTCCTAAAATTGCATTGACCAATGAACTCACATCTCGTAGTACTTTAAGACTCTGTTTGGCCAGTATTTTCTCATGCCATATTTCAAATTTATATTTTTCGACAAACTTATCTGGGGTAACCTGTACTAGATCAATCATCGAAACTTCACGTTGCGTATTGAAAAGTGAAAAAGTAACCGAATCTTTATTAAACATTCCTTTAATTGGGTGTTTTCTCAGAGCGATTACGGAGTCAACGGCAATGCGCGCAGCATCGGATTTGAGGGAATCGGGCAACAGATCATACGCTTGCCGTAATTTGAGCAACTCTGCATATTTTTCAGCCGCTTTAAAAAAAGTAGCACCGGAATAGGTTGCGTCTGTACTATCGGAGGTAGAAATATCAAGTTTAACGGTTTCATTCAAGGTTGCCTGACATTGGTGATTCATCGTCACCAAAAAGAAGAACATGATGATAAAAAAATATTGCACCGGATTGGGGTAACGGAGTATTTTACCATTAAAATAATCGGTACTTACCTTAGCAGGCACGAGCAAATACCCCACCATTTTGATGAATTTACTATCTAAATGGAAGATATTAATCATCATATTGGAGAGCAATTCCTTCACTCGGATGCGCCCATCAAATTTCTTTTGGCCACAATTGGGGCAAAACTTACCCGTTTCGGTCATTTCATGATCGCAATTCGGGCAAATCAGCTTTGTCGTTGTTTGAGTATCCATATTTCTGGCAAAGATAATGATTGTAGAGAATTCAACCATAAGAATTAAGTACTTGTTCTTACCTTTGCCCCATGCAGAATAACGGATTAAAATACGGGGTATATGGTGCCTTGGTCATAACTGTCTATATCTTAGGGCTTTACTTTGTGGACAACCATCTGATGGTGAATGGATTTTTGACCTATTGGTTGCCATTGATATGCTTAATGCCTCCCTTGATGTACAAGGCATGTTTGGATGAATTACGCCAAAACGGAGCAAAAGATTTTAGGGAAACCTTGCGCACACCGTTTCTGGTATTTGCCATAGCGAATGTAGCATTTTGGTTGTGCCTTTACGGATTGCATTTGGCCGACCCCAATATTACGCGGATGGAACTCACCCAACAATTGGCTTATGCACAAGAGCAACTCAAGCAAGGGATGGGCGATCCGCAACAGATGAACCAAATACGCCAGCAGATCAATGATATTCAGGCCGAAATGAACCATATTCAACAACCTTTGGGACCTTATTTCTTTAGTATGATGATATGGATGTTATTGGGTTTTGGTATATCGGCTGCTATAACGGGCATTGTACGAGCAAAACAAACGAGCTAAGTGCCCAGGCACACAATTCTGGTAAAATATTTCAACTTACATTTGGTATTCTCATAAATAGATGTACCTTTGCGGCTCTTTTTTCAAAAACAACTAATTTTTTGCGTTATGCCAAAGATGAAGACCCACTCCAGTGCGAAGAAGCGATTCACAGTGACTGGTACAGGGAAAGTAAAGCGTAGTCAGGCGAACATGCGTCACCTGATGCGCAAGAAGTCGAAAAAGGCTAAGCGTCACGGTCGTGGCAGCCTTATCGTTCACCAATCAGAGCATGCTCGTATTGAGCGCTTGTTGGTTATCTAATTATCTCTTTTTTTAACGAGGACACAGATCCAAAGTTAGCTTTATGCTACTCTGTGTCGCACTAAAAAACATTTAAACATGCCTAGAGCAACAAACAATCCGGCCAGTCGCGCACGTCGGAAAAAGATCATGAAGTCCGCACGCGGTTTCTTCGGCGCACGTTCAAAAGTTTACACCGTTGCAAAAAATACGGTCGAGAAGGGTTGGCAATATGCTTTCCGCGATCGTAAATTCAAAAAGCGTATTTATCGCCGCCTTTGGATTGCACGTATCAACGCAGCCGTTCGCCCAGAGGGCTTGAGCTACAGCCGCTTCATCCACGCCCTTGCTACACAAGGTATTGGTTTGAACCGCAAAGCACTTGCTGATTTGGCGTTGAACAACCCTACCACTTTTAAAGCAATAGTGGATCAGGTTCAAAAAGGCTCATAAGTTCTTACTTTTATGGTAAGTGTACAAAAGCCGCTCTGAGTTTCAGAGCGGCTTTTGTTGTTTAGTGTTCAAATAATTTTTGCGGAAAATAAGAAATCTTTGAAGTTTACATTTTGCGGAAATGCGTTATACCGCTTTTTTTCGGAACTATCCAGCCCCTCCCAAATTCCCGGAGGGAATATATGTTTATCGGCTATTATAGTACGATTTCATGCTAATCCTGTAGGCTATGGTTTCTACACATCTTTACATCAATTCAGTCTTTATGAAGTTTTGACAAATTTATGCATATAGGACTTTATTGTAAGAATTTCGGTGCGCTGCACCTTTACACCGCAATTTCCCATGTGACATGCACCCTGTTGTTCAATGGGAGAACGGATGAAACGGATTTAACGGATTAGAGCGGATTGTTTCAAAAGAATCCGTTTAAATCCGTTTAAATCCGTTAAATCCGTTTTGCTATCCTGTCTTAGTTTTGATCCACATGGGAAATTGCAGACCTTTACAAGAATACCCTAATAATTTATTCATAATCAATGTTTTACAGGGTCTATGTA
>JBEAVK010000436.1:0-3299 GCA_041160955.1 Bacteroidota bacterium | reverse complement strand
CTTACAACTACTGTTTCATCACCTTCACCGCACCAAATCCAGCGGGTGATTCCAAGCGCACAACATACGTTCCTGCTGGTAAATCGCTCATATCCAAGTCGAAATAGTTAATACCTTGTGCGGTTTGTACGGTATAAGTATGGACTACTGCACCGAGTATATTGGTAACAACCACTTGCATATCTGCCACCAATTCGGTGCTGAACTGCATACGTACATTACTGGTGGTGGGGTTAGGCGATGCCGAAAGCGACATACTATTTGCGGCATTATGCTCCTTTGTATTTACAGCAAGACTACGTGTACCATTGGCATACCAAACACCATAGGCATGACTGGTAACCCAAGTTTGTGCAGTACCTTGTCCTTTAATTTTGCTGCTAGCAACACCCTGTTTTACCAAATTAAAGCCGCCAAAATTATTGTTTTTATTGTGGAGAATAGACTTGTCTTCCTTATCGTAATTGGGCCAGCCCCATGTACCGATATTGCTAGCAATTACATCATAATCGCCGGTTTCGCTGTTGGCACCTAAAATATTATACTCATTATCATTGTCATCTTTATAATCAAATGCAATAATAAACGGTGAGTTTTTAGCAAAAGTAGGATTGCCAATACTTACACTTTCGGGTAGTCCATTAAATAATTTAGATACCTGTGCATTGGAGCCATCCGTAAATTGGTTGTTTTCCCAAAATTTCACAAAACTAATATCCCAATACGAAAACGACTGTCCTTGGGTATTGGACAATTCATTAAAGGCATCGTACATGATATAATCACCGGAGTAGTCAAATTCCATCACATCGGCGTACAACACATTACTGGTTGATTGTCCAGCGGTATAAGTAGGATTGACGAGTGTAAAGGTTTCGCTTGCTAAAGTTGGAGATAATAAGTCATAAACATACATGTTATTATCCTCTGCATCCGTAATTGCTGCCACAAAACGGCCATCTTTTGAAATAGCAGCATTGCGCCACTCTGCTGATTGGCTCAATTGGGTAGTTTGTAGGTTAATTTGACCATTGGTGTATGTAAAGTCGATCAAGATCAAATGTTTCTCTTTATTGACAAAAATAGCCGAAATGCCATTGTCCGAAACACTGGGGCGGCTCAGGATACCTACCTCGTTATACACGATACCAAGTACATTACCATTCGCATCGGCGAGCGCAATACTGGATTCGTCATCGCTTTCGCACAAGATCAATGCTACACCGGGATTTTGAGAAAGTTGACCAAGGAAATTCCCAGAAGGGGCGCTTCCGCCAATACCTACTTGGCTGAATGCATTGGCCGCCGCATTGGCTACCGTAGTGCCGTATAGATCGGTTGCGGCTTGTATAATGGCGAGTCGGCAATCCACAAATTTGCTGGATTTTACCAAAATATCGCGCAGTGCTTTATAATAAACTTGTTCTGCCTTATCGGTACCTACACCAGATGTGGTTGCAAATAAATGATATGCTTTATTGACAATTCCGGAATTGATATGCACACCGCCATTATTTTGGGTACCATTGTATTTTTCGTTCATGTGCGCGGGTTGCCAAAATGGACTATTGGTAGATACGCCGTTGTTAGGATTTGACATATCGCGCAAACAAGTATGCGTATTGGGTTGCATTACATCTTCGCCAATGAGCCAATCGCCTGGGTCGATCATCGCGCCAAAAATATCAGCGAAAGACTCATTAAGCGCACCACTTTCACCTTGATATTCAAGATTAGCTGTTTTTTCCACTACGCCATGTGTCATTTCGTGCCCCCCTACATCGAGGCCACGTGCCAATCTTCTGAATGTAGAACCGCCATTGCCATACCACATATAAGCACCATTCCAAAAAGCATTTTCCATAGAAGAGCCATCGTCTTCAGATACATTGATAAATGAAATTATATTTCCTCCGTTATCGTCGATTGAATTGCGATTGAATTTGTTTTTGAAATATTGATAACTCTTGATACTGTTCCAATGTGCACTCACAGCTGTTGGGTTATTGAAGGCCGTGCTGTTTGATTTCACATCTTGATAATCAAAACTACTCTGTACCTGCGGCGAAGTGTTTTTTGCATCCAAAGTAATAATTGTGCCGATTGGATTATTGGGCATTTGGGATGCGGTATTGAACATGGGCTGACTGGCATCTAACATAAATACGGTACTGCCATCTTGCCAGGCACCAAAGCTACGGCTCACACCAAGTAAGTCAACACCTGTTCCGGTTACTGGTCCTTCTTGGTCTTCGGCTATTGGGTGGTCGTGTGTACAGGTATGCGCGTCGGCTTCTGTGCCGTGTAAATGCTCGGCCACATGGGAGAGTAAGCGGCAAGTTTGATCGTATTGGTTGAGAATAGCGCCGGTCTGTGCATCAATAATGTACACTTTGCGCACCATTAGGTTGGGATGCGCTATGATATGCCATGTGTAGCGGTATGTTCCATTGTAAGGATAGATCACCAAATCGGTTTGGAATGGTGTAGATGCGCCGATAATGGTTAAATCTGTTGCCGACCAATTGGTTTTCACCTTGTCGATACCAATATCATTTTTGACCAATTCAATTGCTTGGTCGGCACTGATTGCAGGAGCACTGGCTGCTATTTTTGGGCTAGGTACATACCGACCATTGAGCATGTGAAACGCTCCGTTTTTGGTATGGGCAATGATCTCGCTGCCATAAACAGGCACATCATTCCAACGTTGCTCCATGCGGATATGCTTGTTGCCTTGTTCGTCGGTTTGTACTTTTGATACTACAAATTCGTTTTCTGCGGCTTCAATGCCTTCCATTTGGAGGCTACTGATATAAGCCAATGCCGCTTGTGCGGGTGTAGTGGCGTTATCGGCAATGGATTTGGATGCCTCTGTGGTACCGCGGTAACAGATCGGTGTGCCATCTTCGTCGCGCTCTATCGAAATGTTAGCGGCCCTGTTATCAGGCGTTTGTAGTGTGCCTATTGGGGCATATTTTACGTCCAGAAAACCAAAGGGGTTTTCTGCAATGGGTAAATTGCGTTTTGCCTCGGGGCGCAGGAGCAAGCGTTCTGGAGCGGGGCGTTCGCGTTTGGTTGGTGCTTTTTTCTCACCCACTTGCGCCGAAAGGCTTATGGTGATGAAAGAGGATAATAGTATTAAATATGAAATTTTATTCATAATAAATCGTTTTTGTGAGCATGTTATAATTATAAATCAAAGTCAAAGGTCGCTGTAATATTGTTTTTTTTGCAGGAAAAATCAAAAAATAGCGAAAACAAGCATTAAATGTTTTGAGTTTTATAAGATTATTATC
>JBEAVK010000431.1:0-4971 GCA_041160955.1 Bacteroidota bacterium | reverse complement strand
ACATTGGCTGGAATCCGTTCGGAAAGATAGACGCATGCGCCGGGAGCGGGGTGGCGCATCACGACCATATCTACTTTCATGGCCAGTATATTATTGACGGTGTCGAGGAGGGTTTCTCCTTTACTTACGCTGGAGGAGGAGGCCGCAAAATTGACGGTATCTGCACTCAATCGTTTTTCGGCCAATTCAAAGGAAACACGGGTTCGGGTACTGCTTTCAAAAAAAATATTGGCCACCGTAATATCGCGGAGAGAAGGCACTTTTTTAATCGGACGGTTAATGACTTCTTTGAAATTATCGGCTGTTTCAAAGATGAGGTTGATATCGTCCTCGGTGATATTTTTGATGCCGATTAAGTGGCGGGTTGAAAGGCTGGACATGTATTAGTTTTTCTTGTCAAATAGCAATATTTCATCGGTGCCGTGTACTTCTTTCCAATGGACTTTTACATAAGCATCATCCACTGCATCGACGGTAATACCAATATAATCGGCTTGAATCGGCAAATGTCGGTTAAATCGGCGGTCCACCAAGGCAATCAGTTCTACTGCTTTGGGTCGGCCATAATGCTGCAAAGCGGAAAGAGCGGCTTGAATGGTACGGCCGGTATAAAGCACATCATCTATGAGCAGCACGTTTTTATCGGCTACTGTAAAATTCATTTCATTCGGGTGCGGTGCCAATTGTTTGTTGTTCAGGCGAAAATCGTCGCGGTAAAAGGTAATATCCATTTTACCGTATTCGATTTTGGGGTTGCCCGACAAAACCCGGAGGCGCTCTACCAATCGGTTACCCAAAGGCACGCCACCCAATTGAATGCCTACAAAACAGACATCAGAAAAATCGCCCCAGTCCTCGATGAGTTGGTGGCATAAGCGTTCAATCGTCAGTTCGAAACGCTGGGGCGATAATAGTATTTTTCCGTTTTGCATCGTTATTACACGCTCATCGGATCTAATTTGTCCGATACGATACCGTATTTTTTAATAAAATCTTGGACGGCTTTGTCGCTAATTTTTCCTTGTTTTTGCAGCGATCTTACGGTAGCAAAAGCCACGTATTTAGCCGAAATTTCAAAATAATCGCGGAGTATTTCACGACCTTCGGAGAGGCCAAAGCCATCGGTGCCTAAAGAAGTGAAGTGTTCGGGCATCCAAGGTGCCAATTGGCCGTGGGTGAGTTTGATCCAATCGCTCACCGCCACAAAAGCACCTTCTTCGCCTTTGAGGGCTTGTTGGATATAAGGTACTTTTTCTGGTTTACCCGGATTGAGCAAGTTGATCCGATCGCACGCAATCGCATCGCGGTACAATTCGCCCCAAGAGGTGACACTCCAAATATCGGTGCTAATACCTTCACTTTCCAGCAGTTCTGCTGCTTTAATGGCTTGATCCATAATCACACCGGAGGCCAATAAATGTGCTTTTAAGCCATTTTTAGGTGTTTTTCCAGCGGATGCCTGGAAACGATAAATGCCTTTTTTGATCCCTTCTTCTACGCCTTTGGGCATTTCGGGCATCAATAAGTTTTCGTTATAGACCGTTATATAATAGATTTTATTTTCATTGTTGACGTACATCCGTTGCAGGCCATCGTGTACAATAACGGCCAGTTCGTAGGCAAATGCTGGGTCATAACTGATGACGCTTGGCATGGTTTGCGCCAGCAATAACGAGTGTCCGTCCTGGTGTTGCAAGCCTTCGCCATTTAAGGTGGTACGGCCAGCGGTGGCACCCAATAAGAAACCTTTGCACATCATATCCGCGGCAGCCCACACCATATCACCGACACGTTGGAAACCAAACATGGAGTAATAGATATAAAACGGCACTGTTGGAATACCATGTAGGGCATAAGCAGTCCCGGCAGCAGTAAAGGAAGCGGTTGCGCCATCCTCATTGATACCTTCTTGTAACACCTGACCCGTTTTGGATTCTTTATATTTGATAACGGAGATACCGATCTCTAGAGGCGTATATAATTGGCCTTTTTGGTTCCAGATTTGCGCCGAGTTAAACAGCGGTTCCATACCAAAGGTCTGTGCTTCGTCGGGAACGATCGGTACGATATATTTACCCACTTCCGGGTTGCGGATCAATGCACCCATCACGTCCACTACAGCGGCTGTCGTGGAGAAGGTTTTGCCAGCATTGGCAGCACTGCCTTTGAGTTGCTTATCGAATAGTGTGAGCGGTGGCAGTTTAAATTCATCGTATTTGTCACTGCGCTCAGGTAAGTAACCGCCCAATGCTTTACGCCTTTCGTGCAGGTATTTTGTGGCCGCATCATCTGGCGCTGGGAACCAAAATTGTGCTTTGCGTGCTTCCTCATCCGTGAGCGGAATATTATAGCGGTTTTTGGTTTCAACGCGGCTGTCCAAACTCAAATCTTTGGTTTGGTGCGCTTTGTTTTTACCTTCGGCTGCTTTACCCATACCGTATCCTTTTACCGTTTTTACGATAATGGCTACAGGTTTATTGGATTGTACGGCTTTGCTGTAGGCAGCATAAACTTTCTTAGCATCATGGCCACCACGGCGCAATGCTTTGAGTTGCTCATCGGTATAATTGGCCAATAACGCTACAATACGCGGATCGTCATTCGACAACATTTTGCGTACCAATGCGCCGTCGTTGGTAGAAGCGAGTTCTTGGAAATCGCCATCTACTAAACTTTCTAAACGGGCCAAAAGTGCGCCATCGGTATCTTTTTCGAGCAATTCGTCCCATTCTCCGGCCCAAATTACCTTGATTACGTCCCATGAAGCACCGAGGAAATGGCGTTCTACTTCTTGAATCACTTTGCCATTGCCACGTACAGGGCCATCTAAACGCTGGAGGTTGCAGTGGATAACAAAAATCACATTATCGAGATTTTCGCGGCTAGCCAATCCAATCGTACCATAAATTTCGGGTTCGTCGATTTCGCCATCACCGATAAAGTGCCATACTTTACCACCGTTTTGCGGTTTTAAACTACGGTTTTCAAGGTATTTCATAAACCGCGCCTGGTACAACGCCGTCATTGGGCCAAGACCCATACTAACGGTAGGTGCTTGCCAAAACTTAGGCATTCGGCGTGGGTGCGGATAACTACTGACACCGCCGAGTGTTTCCTGGCGGAAATCCCCAATGGCTTGCAGACTCAAACGGCCTTCAAATGCTGCGCGGGAATAGATACCCGGAGAGGCATGGCCTTGAATCATGATGAGGTCGCCGCCGTAATCTGCGGAGCGTTTGCGCAAGAAATGATTGAAAAGGACTTCAATCATGGTAGCAGCGGCGGCAAAAGTGGCAATATGCCCCCCCAATGCTAGATTTTTATCTTGTGCTTGAAGTACCATCGCTTGCGCATTCCAGCGAATGATATTTTCAATACGTTGTTCGATGGCCAAATCGCCCGGATAGGCAGGTTCGTCGTCCGGACTGATGGTGTTTATATATGGTGTATTTAAGGCTGCACCGCCATTAGCGGCTCCTTTACGCGCCAATAAATAGCGCAAGCGCTGAAATAATTCTTCTGCGCGACCTTTTCCTTCGGATTCTAAGACTTCTTCGAGTGCCTCGAGCCATTCTTCCTGCTCTGATTTCCAATCGTCGAGTGGTATGGATTCTCCCATTATGATGATGATGTTTGTTGTTTATTTGGCCAATAGCATGCCTAAAAACTCCTCTAATAACGCCAAGTGCGTATCTGATTCATCTTTGGCGGCGGTGGCAAAAGAAAAACTTTCAAATTTGTTGAGTATTTCAACCTTGCGTGCTGCAAAGTTTTGTTTTTCACTGGCATCTTTTGTTTCGGATGCTAAGTTGATATTTTCACGAATGGCAGCAAGTAAATCTGATTCGTATTGAGCGATCTTTCCAGATTCTTTGGTCTCAATGGCTTTATACAAACGCTCTAAGCGTCCTTGGAAGTACTGAGCGGGAGTGGTTAGACTTGGGGTGCGTGCAGCAACGGCTTGTTGAGCGTTGGAGGCAACTGTTCCTAAGAGAACAAAAAAGAGGGCGAATACTAGGGTGATTTTGTGCATAGTCAGGGTGGTTTGTGTTTTGGAATGAAACTGGAATAAAATAAATATTTCAGGTTTATTCCTTTACCGTGCAAAAGTCCGTCTTTTTTGGGAGAGCAAAAAACTTTTTGTCAACTTTTCGCGTAGGTAAGGTAGAATAGAAAGGAGGAAACTATCGGCCGCCTCAAAAAAATTCCCATACGGAATAGATGTTTATAGGCTGAATAGGGTATATCGCCTAAATTTCGGAGGGATTCCATGTAAAAAACGCATAAAATAACATGCAATCCCTCTGGGATTTGGAGCCAGTTCTCCATTCAGTCTATAAACATACATTCCCTCTGGGAATTTGGACGGCGGCTGGATGGTTACGAAAGTAGGAAATCGAAACATCCGATTCTATTCAATTGGCTAATTGCCCTATTCAGACCTAAATTCAGGCCGTTGGTACAAAAATATAGTATTGATACAGGGCAATACCTTTAAATTTGTTGCAAATAAAGAATTTTATAGGTGAAAGAAGATAGGATAACAAGGCCCGTTCTGCTGTAAAGTCGAGGGGCTTTTTTTATTACAGTTTTATTGCTGTACCACCAGTTTTCCATTCCGCACCGAACCATCCTCAAACTGCACGGCAAAATAGTAGCCACCAGCGGGTAATCCTGCGAGGGACAACTGTACCGATCGTTCATATTTTTGCCAATTCCCACTAGAAATGGTCATTCCAGCAAAATTATAAAGTACCCATTGTCCATTTGCCATAGGTATATCGGGCAGTATGATATAGGTTTCGGTACTGGCAGGGTTTGGTACGATGCTTAATTTGTCTGTTGGAGCGTCCTGCTGTGGATCGTCGGTGCTGGAAATACAACTTGTCCAGTCAATACATCCTTCGGAGTTCATTTTTACGACCCAAGGATAGGAGCGGATGCCGGTGGGGCCTTGTTTGTCGATATAAC
>JBEAVK010000426.1:0-7533 GCA_041160955.1 Bacteroidota bacterium | reverse complement strand
GGCTCAAAACGCTTTAGTAACTCCTGTATGCTCGACATTGGGTCATATACTTCATTGTGTGCTATGGGTTGGTTTGTTTCCTGAAGCAGGTCGATACAATATTGTTTGAGTTGCCGACTGGTTTCTTGCGTCTTTTGGTAATACTGTTTCAATGGAGCCAACTGTGTAGAATCGGCAACAATGACATTACCAGTGGAAAGAATAAGGTCTAGATTGGACAGTACATCGTGCGAAACCACACTTGTAAAAAGTGCTAACTTGTTATTACTGGCTTTAAGTTCTAGCCGTTCTGATTGCAGGTTTGCATTGCTGAGGGCAAGTGCTGCTGCTAAGTGATTTTTCAGGCGGTAATAATAGTAATAAAATATGACAGCTGCGGTCAGGAACAAGATAATCAAGCCAAAAATCCAGTAGTTGAGGTGTAGCCTAGCCTGCGCAGCCGCTGCCAAGTTTTCAGCATACGTTTTTTTAGCCTCTAATTCGGATTGTTGCTGTTGGCTTTTGGATTTGAGGTATGCACTGACGCTTTGTTTAATTAAAGCTTGATTATTAAACGCTTGTTCTATGGTATATTTTTTTTTGATGTAATATAGTGCACTATCAGGTTGTTTCAGTGCTTCGAAATCTTGGCTCATTAAATCATATAATAGCAAAATTTGGTTAATTTCCTTGTTCTTTTCTATATGTTTTTGAATTTTTCGACAGGATTGCAGCGATTTTTTGTACCGATGTTGCAGACAATCAATTTTAGACAAATACAATAAGGCTTCCATTTCCATTTTTTCTTCTTGGAATTTATTTGTAAGTGTAAGTGTGCGGTTGAGGTAATAAGTTGCCTGATCCATTTGTAGCGAATCCAAATACACTTTTCCTGCTGCTAGATACAATTCAATTAATGGTCTCTGCAAATTGAAGGAGTCGGCTAAGCCTTGCCCGATGTCCACCAATTTTTTTACCTCATCCAGATTAGGTGCTATTTCCAGTATCTCGGCATTACTTCGTATGATGACTCTAGGTTGATCTATCTGCTGCAAATAACGGTATGTATCCTTAAATAAAGCCTTAGATTCTTCTGGAAGGCCAAGTTTGATTAAAATAGAGCCAATACTTACAGCGGCCGAAATTTTGCGTCGATTGGTGCCTTTTATTAGTGCGTCTTGGTAACACTCCAGCGCTTTTATATAGTCACCTTGCTGCTTATATATGTCGCCTAAAATTGTATGTATGGTACCCATGCTTCCATCATTTTTATACTTTTTGATCAGGTGCAAAGCATACTGACAAGCCTCATAAGCACTATCTAATTGGTTCATGCTTAAATAAAAGGTTGCCATTTGACCAAGTGCTCGCGAGTATAATACATCATTTTCTGCGGTATTACGCATTGAATATCTATTTACAATAATAGCAGAGTCAACCATACCTTGGTCATAGTAGAGGCTGGATAATCTTATGTTGGCATTATTGACCCAGGTTTGATTGTTGTTGGCCTTGCCTATGGCTTCCATTTCACGACAAATGATGAATGCAGAATCGATATTGTAGTCTCGATACAATGATTGCAGATAGAGCCCAGCCTCTAACCGTAATGAATCTGCCAGCCCAGGTATCGGTGTGTACCATACAGGGCGAAGGCTGTCTATATTTACGTGGTCTGCATCAACGTGCTGTGCCCCAGTAGTAGTGGCCGATAGTATGAGTGATAAGGTAAAAATACAAAACCCAAACGGAATAATACGAGAGCGGTTATTGTGCATAAGTTGGTTTAATGTTTATATGTTTAGTTGATAGTGATATTTAATGTGTTATGTCATCGGCTCATCCTATTAGCGAAAACGATACGAAAATCTTTATAAAAAATAAAGTACGGAACATTTAATGTTTTCAGGCGATATACATGATATTTTTTTGGATTTGCCCAAAAAATGTCATGTATAGTTGAGTTTCGGGCATAAAAAAAGGTATAGTTTTGCGCTTTCGACACACAAAAAATATACCTTGATATGCAATCATTGAATCAAGATGCAAATTTAAAGGAAATTTTTGAAAATGCGCAAGAGCAGGCTCAGAAAATTACTGGCCGCTAAATGAACAGGGGCTGCTTCGAGTTATTGAGTCTATTAGTGTTCGCACTTCTAGTCGAATAGGGATTTATTCGGTCTTTTTTACGAGATGAGTAATTGTTTTCATCTTCCGTAATCCAATCGCTTTATTTCAATAGTTGCAATTGTTCCAAAAATATTTTTTTATAAGCATAACCAATTGGTAATGTGTGTCCACTTACTATCAAGATATTATCTCCAGGATGGATACTTTCTATCATTGAAGTATTCACTAAATAGGATTTATGAATGCGTAAAAAAGTAGGTGTAAAATCTTTTTCCAATGTTTTTAATTGTACCGTTGTCGGGAGGTTACGCTGATCTACTTTCGCATAGGTCAGTTTCTGGTCAGAAAAAAAGTATTCTACTTTATCAATTGGAATAGACTTGTAAATATCTCCAATTTTAAAAAAAATATTGGATTGATTCTTGTACGGTGAAGTATAATCTCTTTCTTCCGTTGTATCAAGTCTCATTTGTTGCATTAATGCTAGATCAATCGCTTGGTATAATTTGAACGATGATAACTCTTTATTCATAAAATTACTTGGCTGAGTATGTCGGCTTTGCTCATAATAGTCTTCGGTGTAGTTAGATGTGAGATAAATGACGGGTATAAAAGGTGCGTTCTCGCGTATTTTTTCTACAAATTCAATACCAGTGAATTTCTTTTCGTTCAAATTAAGATCTACCAAACAAATATCCGGCTTGTGTTGATCAAAATATGCTAGCCCCATTTCATAGTTTCTTGCGATAAATATATGCTTAATATAGAGTTCAGATAGTAATGTTTTTAAGAAAATGGAAAAAGTTTCAGAGGCTTCTAATATTAAGATTCTTAAATTGCCGTTTAGACTCATAATACAAAGGTTAATTTAAAGATGATTGTGTGGATTAAAATAGAATAAAAAAAAATAATATTTCTATTTGTGGCTGGAATGGTTTATTTAGATCGGATCAAATACTCAATAGACATTAACAAAACCTGTCTATAGATAGAGACATAACCACAAATACAATTTATGTTAAAATTCAATAAAATAGTTTAGCCTTACAAATTTACGGATACTTGCTGGGTTAAAATTGTGTGTGTGTGTGTTTCAGGATAAAACATAATCAAACAAGTATAACAATACATTTACTAAACAAAATTATAGTTTTATCTTATTTTTTCTTTTATCAGTGCCATACGCTTAAAATGATTCAATTATAGCTATGTTCATCTTTAAAGTAGGTATCCAATGATTTCAAAGTTGTGAAGTTTGTGTCGTATTTCATTTGAATACCATTCTTTAATTTAATCCTTCTCAATTGGTTTCCCTTTATCCGCATCTAGCACATCTATCTCATGGCTCTTCTATTAAAACCTTTTTTGGGTTTGAGGCATACCATATCTTGGTATCCTAATTGCCCCTACATCTCGATGCTCTACGAGATGGTTAATTTAAAATGCATCTTTTTTAAAGATCTTTTACTTTTTGCCAATACTCCTACTAATGATGCCTTGCCGCTAGGTTGTTACAAATTAACAGGTTAAGTATTCAGTTTTCATGCTCATACAGCTCGCCCAATTTTACTTGGTCATAAGTAAGAATCAAAACTATTCAAATTAGGGTTTTTGATTATAATTTGTCAACTATTTAAGTAATAATATTTAAAAATGAAAAGTATTTACCAACACTATCTAATTCCTTTTTTAACAGGAATTGCCTTATTGATAGTCAATTGGGGCATTCCCTCCTCCTCGGGCGTTTCCGGTGCTACTTCCGTTTCGGCCATCACCGTACCAAGTTACGACAAGATGAAGTCCGAGACATGCTGGGCACCCCATGCCGATAAGGTTGATATTTTTTCTGCATATATTTTGCAAGCAGGTATTCCATGCAGTGCCTATGCTACTAAAATAATAAAATCAAGATCATGAGAAATTTTTACATAATAATGAAATCTATATATTTGTCATTATCAAAGTTGAGGCTGTTACTGCCCTCCAAGTTTAGCGTGGGTGCTCGATTCACCCTCGGCATCTTGGCCTGTTTAGTTGTAAGCAGTTCAATGTTTAGTAGCCGGCTAGACATGTTTCCTTTGATGTCTTCAACTTGGCACAACCTTAAAGAGGTTAGCAATAACCTGGTAAAGAGTGATTCTTCCCGCTTGAAGAATACACCAAAACCAGCAGGACGTAAAAACGCACCTGCATCCTATTTTGGTAGCAAGCAGCTACAAGCTATGCATTCGGAACCATTCTTTGATGTGTCGGAACTAAAAGCCCCAGACGAATCTTCTCAGATGATGATGGCCGACGAAACCTTACCCGCCGGCACCCTCATCATCGCTATGGACGCTGCCCTACAGAGCGGCGATAATAACCGCGTGCGGCGTGCCTACGGCTTGGCCGTCCGCCTGCTGCATGCCAACATACCCTTGAAGTGGATCATCAACCCAAGTAAGTCGAGCAGGACAGATGTTGACTTCTCTGCCTCCGCCCGCCTCAGGTCTCCGTCCACTAGTGGGTACAGCAACCGGGACTTCCGCACAGGCCCCATTGCCATCTTTCCGGGCTACGAAGCCCAGGCACTGTCGGTCATTAGCGGGTATGGCAATAACATCAATGTATATGAACTACAGAACGCCACAACCGTTCCCGTCAATAGCGACCTCACCCACAAGCCCACAGTGTTGGTGGAGCAATCTCAAAACCCCGACATCCACACCAGTATCCTAAGTGCGGCTGGCCTCTCTTCCGGAACGCACTACAATACGGGTTCCCTCACTTCCGTAAGTGCGACCTCCTGCGTGACCCTCATCACCGTACCGCACAACAGTTCCATCAGTTCCTCTCAAAGGGCTGCTGTAAGGGCCTTCACGCAGCAGGGCGGCAACTTCTTTGGGCAGTGCGCCGCCATTCGCGGCTTCCAAGGCTCCGATCCGAGGGCCTTCCTCAATTCTGGCTTCCAAGACAACCCAGGCATCGGCGGTTTTCAGTATGATAACCCATCGGAGCCTTCGGCGCAGTTTGAAGGGAACATTGCCGACGAGGGCGGGTCGCAGAAAAATTTCGGCTTCAACTCGGAACCACCCGGAGGTACCCGCATCGTACACGATGGCAGCGGCCGCTACAAGGCATACGCCGGGCGCGTTGACGGGCCTACCACCAGTGCAGGCGGTTACATTCACTACCTGGCTGGACACAAGCATAACTCCAATATTAATGCGGATCGCTTCCTCCTCAATGCAGTGCTGCGCTCTGCGGTGCGCCCCACTAACTGCGGCTTGGAGATACCCGTACTGGTGGCCAACAATGACGCAGCCACTATCAGTTGCGGCAACGGCTCTGTTACCATCAATGTGCTGGCCAACGACAACAACCCTCAAGGTGGAACGCTCACCGTCACCCTACTGGGCAGCGGCAGTAATGGCACTTTTGTCTTGAACGGTGACAATACCGTCACCTACACTGGCAATGTGAACGGCTTCTGGGGCGGCGATCAGGTCACTTATCAGATTTGCAGGGGCTCTTTATGTGCCACGGCGACCATTACCATCAGGGGCAGTGTAGCGAACCAAAGCACCATCAATGGTACCGTGTTCCTAGACAACAACAACAACGGCGTACTCAACGGCGGCGAATCCGGTGCTACCGGCATCACCGTCCGGCTATATAGGGATCTGAACAACAACGGTGCGCGTGATGGCGGCGAGCCGCAGGTGGGATCCACCACAACCACCAGCGGCGGTGCCTACACCATCTCCACCAACATCCTGGCTCGGTTCGTCATCGAAGTGGATCCCTCCACCCTCCCCTCGGGTTCCAGTTTTACCACGCCCAATGTCCAGACGGTTAATTTCACGGCACTCGGCCAGCTCGATTGCAATAATAATTTTGGTTATATCACTTGTGTCACTCCACCCAATGCGGGTAGTAACGGGACGACCACCCTGTGCACAGGGGTATCCACCTCACCCATCAACCTATTCAACATCATTACCGGGGAGAACTCCGGAGGCACTTGGACAGAGACGACCGTAGGGCCAAGCTCCGGCGTGACCATCGGCACTGGAACATCGGTGAACTTCAGCAGCGTGCCTCCGGGTACCTATCAGTTCACTTATACCGTCACGGCGCCCAACTGCCCTACGGCTACCTCTACCGCCACCATCACGGTGCCAGTCCCCTTGGTGGTGACCTTGAGCAGTAAGACCGATGTCGCCTGCAACGCCGCAAACAATGGTACCATCGACATTACCGTTTCCGGCGGCTTGGCTAACTATACCTACGCCTGGAGCGACGGGCCCATCACCACCCAAGACCGCTCCGCCCTAGCGGCAGGCAGCTACACCGTCACCGCCACAGATGCCAGAGGCTGCTTCGCTACGCTCACGGTGCAGATCAATACCATCTCCAATGTAAACATCACGGCCAATCCTACAAATATTCTCTGTGCAGGGGGCAACACCGGTAGCGTACTCGTTACGGCCACCGGTAGCGCGCCACCCTTCAACGTCAGTTGGTCGGGTACCGCCAGCGGCAATCCTGCCGGCAATGAAATCGCTACTTCTGGCGGCAGCTACAGCATCGCGAGCCTGGTGGCGGGCACCTATAATATCACCGTCACCGATGCCACTGGCTGTACGTCCTCCATCTCGCGCACGCTCACCCAGCCCACGTCCCTCGTGGCCACGCCCACCGCAACCAATTACAGCTGTTTTGGCCAAACGGGTGCCATCAGCCTGGCTGTCAGCGGCGGCACCGGCAACCGCAGCTATAGTTGGACGGGTCCATCTGGATTTACGGCGACTTCCCAGAACATCAATGGACTGCTGGCTGGCACGTACAACGTGACCGTCACCGATGCCAATGCTTGTACCACTACGGCCACCGCCAACGTGACCGGCTCCGCCACCGCCGTAGCAGTGGCGCTGAACAGCAAAACCAACGTCAGTTGCAATGGCAATAGCAACGGCACCATCAATATCACCGCCTCTGGCGGTACGCCCGGCTATACCTACGCCTGGAGCGACGGCTCTGCTGCCGAAGACCGCACTGGACTGGCAGCAGGTACCTACACCGTGACCGTGACCGACGCCAACGGCTGTACCGCTACCCGTACAGAGGCCATCACCCAGCCAGCGCCACTCGTCGTTACTAGTTCAAAAATAGATCCTACCTGCCCGCCGGGGGCTATCTCACCGGTCAATAGCGACGGATCCATTGACATTACTGTATCTGGAGGCACTAGCCCCTATACCTATAATTGGGTCGATTTAACACCGCCACCCACCGAACCGCAAGATCGCACGGGGCTTACTGTAGGCACCTACTCGGTGACCGTTACCGATGCCAACGGCTGCACGGCCATGACCTCCGTAACTTTGATCAATATCAACCCTAATCCGGTACCACCGGGTGGAATCATCAAAAATTAAACCA